>JALUJC010000182.1 GCA_027053375.1 Caldifarciminota bacterium | reverse complement strand
TGGGTCTGAGCACCCGGTTTCTCCAGGACGACATTCCGCTTTAAGGGTTTCTTGAATCCATGCACCTGAGTGGATTGACAGAACTCTGGATCTCCGATAAAATTGGAGTGCATAAGTCAAGATTGTACATACACCAACAAGGAGGGAAAGGATGTCCCATACACTGCCTGAACTGCCGTATCCCTATGATGCGCTGGAACCCTATATTGATGCCCGTACCATGGAGATCCATCACACCAGGCATCATGCGGGCTATGTGAAAAAACTCAATGCGGCGCTGGAAGCCTATCCTGAACTTCAGGAAGTGCCCCTGGAGACGTTGATCGCCCATCTCTCTTCTGTGCCGGAAGACATCCGGACAGCCGTACGGAACAACGGTGGGGGACATGCCAATCACAGCCTGTTCTGGACCATCATGGGCCCGGATGGGGGCGGTGAGCCAGAAGGAACCCTGAAGGAGGCGCTGGTCCAGACTTTTGGAAGTGTGGAGACTTTTCGTGAGCAATTTACCGCTGCAGCGCTTTCCCGTTTCGGGAGCGGGTGGGCCTGGCTCGCAGTGAACCGGTTTGGGAAACTGGTGGTCTATTCCACACCCAACCAGGACAATCCACGAATGGAAGGTCTCATCCCCGTTCTGGGGCTGGATGTCTGGGAGCATGCCTATTATTTGAAGTATCAGAACCGTCGTGCGGAGTATATCCAGAACTGGTGGAATGTGGTGGACTGGCGGCGTGTGGCGGAGCGGTACGAAGCAGCCCTTCAGGAGGTTCGTGGCTGATCGGCGGTCCCCACGCCGAACTGCAGCGCATAGAGACGCGCATAAAGTGGGGAGGTGTGGAGCAGCGCCTCATGTCGGCCGATGGCCTCCACCCTCCCCTCATTCATGACCACGATTTTGTCTGCCCGAAGAATGGTTGCCAGACGGTGTGCAATGGTAAAGGAGGTGCGACCCTCCAGGATCTGATCCAGCGCAAGCCGAATGTGTTCCTCGCTTTCCGCGTCAAGGGCGGATGTGGGTTCATCCAGAATCAGGATATCGGGTCTGCGAATGATGGCGCGGGCCAGTGCAATGCGCTGACGCTCCCCGCCGCTCAGGCGAACGCCCCCCTCCCCCACGCGGGTTTCATACCCCTCTGGAAGCCGGAGAATGAAGGGTTCCGCGTGAGCCAGACGGGCCGCTTCACGAATCTCTTCTTCCGTGGCATCGGGTTTGCCGTATGCGATATTCTCACGAATGGTCCCGGAAAACAGGAACACCTCCTGAGGAACAATGGCGATTCGCCGCCGATAGAGCACAGGGTCCAGATCCTGGATATCCAGATCATCCAGCCAGATGGTGCCTTTCTGTGGAAGATCAAACCGTGCCAGCAGATCCATGAGCGTGGATTTGCCGGCACCGCTGGGTCCCACAATGGCCACACGCTCTCCGCGAATCACCTCGAATGTCACACCACGAACAGCGTGGGTCCCGTCTGGATAGGTGTAGTGCACATGATCAAAGAAGATCCGATGTTTCAACCCCTCCCAGGGTTTTCCAGAGACCTGGTAGGGGGTCCGCTCCAGCGGGAGTTCCATTACATGGCGGACACGCTCCACCGCAGCAAGACCGCTCTGGATCCGTCCGTAAGCCTGGGCGATGCGTTTGAGGGGACTCATCATACTCAGGATGGCCGCAAGGAAGACCAGAAACTCGTCCGGACTGAGCTGACCGGACAGCACCAGCCGTCCCCCCACCAGCAACACGATGGAAGCCACCACCGCACTTGAGAGTTCGGAAAGTGGAGAATTGAGCGCACGCAGGGCGGTAAACTTGATCTGCGCCCAGTAAAAGCGGCGGGTTTTGCGCGCAAATGCCCGGGCTTCCCGGTCCTCGGTTCCGAAAGCTTTGATCACCTTGACGCCTCCCAGCGACTCAAAGAGATGCTGGCCGATTTCTCCCATCCGCTCCTGCAACTTGCGACTTCGATGACGGAGTCCTTTCCCGATCAGGGTGACCAGCACACTGGACAGCGGGACCACAAACAATGTCAGCAGGGTGAGGTGCCAGGAGGTCCAGAGCGCCAGCGCAAAGAGCGCAAGCGCATTGAGCAGTTCTCGAATCGCAGAGAAGATCCCCATGGAGAAACTTTCGCGCATGCGGGAAATGTCAGCGTAAAACCGGGAGATCAGTTTCCCGGAATCCATGCTCTTGAGCGTACCAAGCGGAAGGTTCACCACACGTTCGAACAGCTGACTGCGCAGGTCCCGGATGACCCCTTCTTCAAAAGAGACGGTGATCACATCAAAAATATACGCCGTCAGCGCTCGAAATGCATACAGTCCGACCACAATCCCGGCAATCCTTGTCAGCGCGACGGATCGTGGAACCGTAAACAGCCACTGATTCAGGAAATGCGCCAGTCCGGTGAGGGCCTGGTGACGCATCAGGAAGGAAGGGGTCCCCTCCATGCCAAAGAGCACGCGGAGGATGGGGGACAGGAATCCCAGGGATACGCTCTGGACCAGGGACATCAGGATCATCAACAGGAACGCCAGCGCGGCCTTATGCATGTGCTTGCGCAGGTAGGGCCAGAGCCAGCGGTACAGGTTCAGCGCGGATTCAGCCATGCGCGTACGGTCTCCCAGGGTTCACGGTCCCATACGGGAAGCTGGAGCCAGTCGGTCCATTCGGGGGAAGGGGGACGCACCAGAACGGCAGGGTGGCCCGCACGATGGACCACCCATGCATAGGCGTTAATTCCCACATATCCCTGACTGAGCATGGCCAGTGCCAGCTGGATGTCTGGGGGTTGTTGTTGCAGAGGTTCCCCGTGGAGAAAAAGCCAGCCGGCTTCGAGTGGGACAGACCGGGACGCTGCTTCCCAGAAAATCAGACGTTGCTGGCGCCAGTTCCATTCCCGTTCCAGCCGGGTGATGGCTGTCCTCCGGACACGTTCTGGAAGCTCCAGGTGCATGAGGACCCAGTCCACCCCGAGCAGATGGAGCCCCTGTTTCCACCGCTCCAGCCATGACCTCCCCCGGATTTCCAGGACAAAGTTTCCACGAGCGTTCAGGGAAAGGTGCATGGGTACCGAGCGCCATCCTGCCGGGAGGGGGGTGCGTCCTTCCGGGTCCAGGTCTACCAGAAGGTCAATGGGGGTATCTTCCTCTGGAAGGTTGAACCGGGGCTGGAGATAAGGGCGCCACTCAGGAAGAGGGGAGGGCGCGACCACCTGGGGTGGATGACGAAAATGGCGGGTCAGCGAGGCGACCACATCCAGCGAAAAGGCAGCCAGCAGTGGGTGACGGGGAAGGAGCACGCCCACCCGTCCTTCGGTAGGAAGCCGTCCAGAAAAACGGAATCGGGGGCGGGTACGCCGACGGAAAAAGGCAAACACCGATTATCTCCCCAGCTTCCAGCGCAGGTCCGGGAACTGGTCCTGAAGGGTTTGAAGGATCTGGGGGGTTTTCCCGATACGATACTGACGGGAACGATACCACCGGTTGCGATACCTCACCCAGAGCGGGTGAGGCCCCAAATGTTGCTGGAGGGCACCGGGAAGCTGCGTGAGAAAGGAGGTGTCTTCTGGGGAGTCCGGAATCTGGACCACGACGGGAGCCCGTTCAATAAAAATGGGCAGCGGAACGAGTTGACGGAGGATCAGGGTAAAGGTGGAGGGATCTTCGCCTTCCCTGGACAGTTCTCCCCGTACCACCAGCGTACGGTCCAGCTGGATGTGTTCTCCCGCACGGTCCAGAAGATCGGAAAACACCAGACACGTGATCCGGTTCCCTTCCCAGTCTTCCAGGGTGAAACGAAGGAAACGTTTTCCTGAATTCTTCCGGGGTTTCTGAATTTCCGCCACCGCGCCCACCACCTGCACGCTTGCCCTGTCAGGGAGCTGAACAAGGGCATCCACGGGGTGGACCGGAAGAAAAGGAATCCAGTCGGTGTAAGGATCCAGAGGATGTGCGGTTACAGGGAATCCAAAGGCCATACGCTCCATTTCCAGCAACTGTTCCGGTGGATCCGGAGGTTGCTGATTCAGTGGATCTTCCCGGGGCACGCGGGTCTGGGGTTCCATGCCCCCAAACAGGGAAGGCATTCCCTGAACGGCCACCGGACGTTTTTTCAGGAGTTCCTGGAGCTCGTTGAGAAGGGCGGACCGGCTGGGGTGAAGCGAATCAAAAGCGCCCGCGCGGATCAGCTGTTCCACGGCCCGGCGGTTCCAGTGATTCCTTGTTCGCATCCGTTCCACGAAGTCGGGGAAGGAAGAAAAAGGCTGGGTTGCCCGTTCCTCCAGGATTTCATCCACCAGGGTGTGCCCCACGTTTTTCACGGCCCCCAGACCCCAGAGGATTTCCCGATCGCCGATCAGGCGAAAGTTCCACTCACTCTGATTGATGTCTGGAGGGAGGATACGCAGCCCCATACGTCGGGCTTCCCGTATCCAGAGTTGCCCTTTGTCTTTGAAGTCCTGCGCACCCATCTCGGCGGAGAGGGTGGCGGTCATGAATTCTGCGGGAAAGTGGGTTTTCAGATAGGCGGTTTGATAGGCGATCAGGGCATAGGCTGCCGCATGGGATTTGTTGAATCCATATCCCGCAAAAGGAACAATATACTCAAACAGTTCTTCAGCTTTTTCCCGGGGAACACCACGTTCCACAGCGCCGTCAATGAAGCGAGCCTTCATCCTGGCCATCACTTCGGGTTTTTTCTTCCCCATGGCCCGACGCAGCATATCCGCCTCGCCCAGGGAAAATCCTGCAATGCGCGAGGCAATCTGCATGATCTGTTCCTGGTAGACGATCACACCGTAGGTTTCTTCCAGGATTTCTTTGAGTTCGGGAAGAAGGTATTCAATTTTCCGACGGCCATGTTTGCGCTCCACGAAGTCCCAGTGAAGCCCCGAAGACAGAGGACCCGGGCGGTAGAGCGCATTGAGGGCGATCAGATCCTCAAACCGGGAGGGTTTCAGCTGGCGGAGAAGCTCCCGCATCCCCCGGGATTCCACCTGGAACACCCCCAGGGTCTCTCCCCGGGAGAAAAGCGCGAAAGTTTCAGGATCATCCAGGGGAATGTCTTCCAGCGAAAAAGAGGGGTTTTGGCGTTCGCGAATCAGGCGAAGGGTGTGGTCCACGATGGTAAGGGTGCGCAGACCCAGGAGGTCCACCTTGAGCAGGCCCACCATCTCCAGAGACTTCATGTCGTACTGGGTGGAAATCACCTCTTCATCTCTTCCACGGGTGCTGCGGTAAAGGGGGACGTGATCGGTGATTTCCCCGGGTGTGATCACCACACCCGCGGCGTGGGTGCTGGCCTGCCGAACCTGTCCCTGGATTTTCTGGGCATAGGTGAACAGCATGCGATAACGCTCATCCTGTGCCAGTTTCTGCAGTTCAGGGTTGTCACGGATGGCGTCTTCAATGGAGGCATCCATGGGAATCATTTTGGAAATGCGGTCCACCTCGCTGTAGGAAAGCCCCAGCACCCGTCCCACATCTTTGATGGCCATACGGGCTTTCACCCGACCAAAAGTGATGATCTGGGCGACACTCCGTTCCCCGAAGCGCTGTCGCACATATTCAATGATCTCATCCCGGCGCTGGTCGGCAAAGTCCAGATCCACATCTGGGGGGGAGACCCTTTCGGGGTTGAGGAACCGCTCAAAGAAGAGCCGATAGCGAAGGGGATCCAGATCGGTCACGCCGAGGGTGTAGAGCACCAGCGATCCCACCGCCGACCCCCTTCCAGGACCCACCGGAATGCCCCGGTCGCGTGCTTCTTTAACGATTTCCCAGATGATCAGGAAGTACCCGGCATATCCCAGCTGTCGGATGATGCCCAGTTCCTGTTCCAGGCGTTCCTGGTACGCAGGGGGCGGAGGATCGCCTACCCGACGTTTCAACCCCTCCCGGGCCAGATGCTCCAGGTAGGCTTCGGCCGAATCAAAGGTTTCCGGGATGTTAAACCAGGGAAGGTGGACCCGTGTGGGATCAAGCGTGAGTTCTACGTGCGCCCGTTCGGCGATTTCCAGGGTGTTCCGGAGGGCTTCCTCCATTCCCTGGAAGAGGTGAGCCATTTCCTCCGGTGTGCGGAAGTATACGTCCTGTGTGGTCAGACGGAAGCGGTCCTGGTCGTTCAGGGTGGCACCGGTGTTGATGGCGATGAGGACATCCTGAAGTTCTGCGTGATCAGGGGCGATGTAATGGACGTCATTTGTGGCCACCGTTTTGAGGTTCAGGCGGCGGGCTTCTTCCAGAAGAAACCGGTTTACGGTACGGTTTTCCGCAATGCCCACGTCCTGAAGTTCCAGGTAGAGCTGTTCCGGTCCGAACAGATCCAGGAGATGTTGCAGCATTCTTCGGGCTTCCTCCTCACCCTGGTGCAACAATTTCTGTGCCACGGGTCCCTTCAGACATCCCGTAAGCACGATCAGACCCTGTTTGTGCTGTTCCAGCACCTCCCAGTCCACCCGGGGTTTGTAGTAGAAGCCTGTGAGATAGCCCTCTGAAGAGATTTTCATGAGATTCCGGTATCCTTCAGTGGTTTCCGCAAGCAGGGTGAGGTGGTAATAGTCCTTGGATTTGCGGTCCTTTCTGTGGGTCAGGGCCACATAGGCTTCCATGCCCAGGATGGGTTTGATCCCTGCTTCCGTGGCGGCTTTGTAAAATTCAATGGCGCCGAACAGGTTTCCGTGATCGGTCAGCGCCACGGCAGGCATGCCCAGCTCCCGTGCTCGGTCCACCAGTTCGGGAATCCGGGCCACACCGTCCAGGAGACTGTATTCGGAATGGACATGCAGGTGGACAAAGGACGACATAGCCTTCCAAGGATACCCGGTGGGGGGTGAACCTTCAATGGACGGGGCGGGGATGCAGAAACCACCATCAACGCTAATTGGAAGAGGAAATGTGCCGAATTCCGAGATACACCCACATTCCTCAGGATCCCCCCAGTTAGCCGTGGAGGACGATTCCTGTCCTTTGATACCAGATGCGTCAGTGAGCCCTGAGTGGGGAAATCCGAAAGCCTCTGTGGGATCTGTCAATGGTACATATACTGTATTGTGTTTTGCAGGATTGTACGTATTTCCGTGAGATAACAGGATCCACGATTGAGATGCAAATTCCCTGGTTCCCGGGTACATTCTGTGCAAGGAACTCAAGGGAGCCTGTGTTCGAATGGACACAAAGAGGGATCAGCGCATCCAACCTTAGCTTTCCAGGAGGCCCGGTGAATGGTACATCATTCTCCCTCCGCATGCGGAGGTGAACATGAAACACGGGGAGATCCAGATCAAGCGCGTCTATGATCCTCCCTCATGGGAGGGTGGGCGTCCTATTCTTTTGTATGATCGGGGGTTCTACCACGGGAGGATGCGCATGGGTGAACGCCCGGATGGCCGTCGGGGGTGGATGATCCTAGCTATGCTGAACCTGCTTCTGGGGATTGTTGCGGGATGGCTACACCTGAAGGAAACGGAATCTCCTCATCTGGCGCGTTTGCTCACTGTACACGGGGTGCTGATGGTTTCGGGTTTCTCTCTGTCCCTTATGGATGAGAAAGTGGGTTGTTGATGGATCCCGTACCGTTGTGTATAATGATCGCCGCTTCGCTGCCGGGGTAGCTCAGTCGGTAGAGCACGGGACTGAAAATCCCGGTGTCCGCGGTTCGATTCCGCGCCCCGGCACCACTATTCCCTTCCCCCCCTGTCCTGCCTCCACCCTGCTTCCACAACCACATCCTGATCCCGGTAGGGATAGCGGATGCCCTGGATCTCCTGATAGGTTTCGTGCCCTTTCCCCGCAATCAGAACCACCGACCGGGGTGGGAGATGCGAGAGCGCAAACCGGATGGCCTCTTCCCGGTCCTGAATCTCCAGAGGGGCGCGTTTCATTCCTGCCCGGATCTGCGCATTGATCTTTTCCAGGGGTTCACTTCGGGGATTGTCCATCGTCAAAATGACCCGGTCCGCCCATTGATCGGCCACTGCCCCCATCATGGGTCGTTTCCCCTGATCCTTGTCTCCTCCCGCTCCGAACACCACCCAGAGTTCGCCCGGTGTGAGGCGCCGGAGGGTCCGAAGTGCCCGTTCAAGTGCATCCGGGGTGTGGGCATAATCCACGAATGCAAACCGTTTCTCCGGACCCAGGAAGCGTTCCATCCGACCCGGTACACCGGGAAAGGTCCGGAGGGCCTCCAGCAGCGGTTCCCAGTCCGTACCCATATGTCGCAGTACCGTCATTGCTGCGCCCACATTTTCGCGGTGGAAACTTCCCACGTGGGGAAAGAAGACCCGGTGTCCCTGGATTTCCATCCAGCTTCCCCGCAGGGTGGGGTGCAGCATCCGAACCCGAAGCCCCGGGACCCGCCCGCCGAAAAACACCACCTCCCCTGCTGCCCGATGGGCCATCCAGGAGGCCCAGGGTGAGGATCGGTTGATTACGCTCACCCTGCTCCGGGACATCAACCCGGCTTTTGCACGGGCATAGGCCTCCAGGGTGCGGTGGTAATCCAGATGTTCCCGGGTGAGGTTGAGAAACACCCCATAGGAGAAAGATAGGCATGCCACGCGGCGCTCGGCCAGTGCATGGGAGGAGATCTCCATCACAACAAAGGATCCGCCCTGAGAACGAATGGTGTGGAAAAGGGGAAACAGGTGGGTGCTCTCGGGTGTGGTCCAGCGGGAAGGCCATTCGCGACCACGGGCATCCCGGTAGACCACCGTTCCAATCAGACCGCCCCGCTCTCCCCGGTGGGTGAGCATATGATGAATCAGGGTGGTGGTGGTGCTCTTTCCGTTGGTTCCTGTCACCCCGATCAGGGTCAATGCCCGGTCGGGCATCCCGGTGATCCGGCGGTTGAGTTCGCACATATGGGTACGGAGTTCGGGATGGATCCATGCCGGATACCGGTCTGTCCAGGGAAGGACAGGATGTTCCACCAGCAGTGCCACAGCGCCTCGCCGGATGGCCTCTTCAATAAACCTGTGTCCATCCGTGTGATGTCCTCTGCGGGCAAGATAGGCATCTCCCGGCCGAACTTCCCGGGAGTCCTGGACAATCCTGAAAACCTCAGGATCCTGATCGGGACCCGTAAGCGTCCCCCCCAGACCCTGAATGAGTTCACGAAATCGCACGAAATCCCTCCCTGAGCTGACGACGAAGGATCCACACAAACATCGGGGTTCCCAGAAGTGCCGTGAAAACGCCCACCGGCAGGACCTGCCCGGGGATCACCGTGCGTCCCAGTGTATCGGCAAGCACAAGAAGGGATCCCCCGGTCAGGGCGGACCCGAGGATTCTCTGACGTTCGTCACGAATTCCCAGGCCCAGCAGCATGTGAGGAACCACCAGTCCAACGAAACCGATCATCCCGCTCTCCAGCACTGTCCAGGTGATCATCCCTCCAGAAATGAGCACAAGATTTCGAATGAAGGTCCCCACGGGGATTCCCAGGGAGTATGCGAGTTCATCTCCGCGTCCAAGAATCCGGAGGCGGTAACTTTCCCTTGTCAGCAGCACGAGATAGATCACGGTCAACACACTGGCCAGCACCGGGGTTTTCATGCCCACCTGGTCCAGATGTCCCATCATCCACTGGAGTGCCTGGTATCCTGCAAAAGGGTCGGCCCAGCTGGCCAGAAAAAGGATCCATGCACCGGCAAACAGGTTGAGTGCGATGCCCATCAGGAGAAGACCCAGTCGGTTGGTCCCGCTCATCCATAAGAGGAGCAGGGTGATCACGCCGGTCAACCAGCCAAGAAGCAGCAGAATCCCATAGGGCAGCTTCAGAACGATGCCCAGCGTGACCCCCAGGGCAGCTCCGGCTGAGAGCCCCAGGGTGTAGGGTTCGGCCAGAGGATTCTGGAACACCCGCTGGTAGGCCACACCGGTGGAAGCCAGCACCGCACCCACCCAGAGTCCGTTCAGCACTCTCGGAATCCGGAGCAACCAGAGGGTGGAAGAAGTTGCGGGCTCGGGAAGGATAAGCGAAAGGATGAGGACCCCTGCGAAGGC
>JALUJC010000181.1 GCA_027053375.1 Caldifarciminota bacterium | reverse complement strand
ATCGTAAGCATCTCCCGGGTCACCAAGGTGACCAAGGGAGGCCGTCGGTTCCGGATCTCGGTCTGGATGGCCGTGGGTGACGGGAACGGACGTGTGGGAATCGGCCATGGGAAAGCGGCGGAAACCCCGGACGCCATCCGTAAAGCGAGTGCCCGGGCACGCAAGAACATGCAGAAGGTGATTGTGTGGCAGGGGACGGTGCCCCACGAGGTGGTGGCGAAGTACGGTGCCAGCAAGATCCTGATCAAGCCTGCGGGTCCCGGTACCGGAATTATTGCTTCTCAACCGGTCCGTGCCATTCTGGAAGCCGCAGGTTACCGCAACGTGCTCACGAAATCGTTGGGATCCCACAATCCTATCAACCTGATGAAGGCCACCATGCGGGCGCTTGCCATGATGAAGGATCCCCATGAGGTGGCCAGGGTCCGGGGAATTCCCCTTGAGGTGATCTACAGGAGGTTTTCCAGTGCCGAAGCGGTGGAAGATCACGCAGATTCGCAGTAAGATTGGGAAGCACAAAAAACGGAAACGGACCCTCGAAGCACTGGGGCTGGGTCGGATCGGGAAGACGGTGATCCACAACGACACGCCCCAGATCCGGGGGATGATTCGACTGGTCTCGGATCTCGTTCGTGTGGAAGAACTGGACGAATCCGAAGCATCCAGGTCCTGAACCTTCAGGGGAACGCAAGGAGGAGCCACCCATGTGGACGCTTTCCAACATTGGACCCAACCGGGGTGCGGTGAAACCCAGAAAGCGCCGCGGTCGTGGGGATAAAACGGCCGGAAAAGGGACCAAAGGGCAGAAGGCCCGTTCGGGCGGGGCGAAACCACCCTGGTTTGAAGGTGGCCAGATGCCCCTGTACCGGAGATTGCCGAAGAAGGGATTTTACAATCCCTTTGCCAGGGTTTACCAGATCGTGAACCTCCGGCAGCTGGAAGAAAAGTTTGAGGATGGAGAAACGGTCAACCGGGAGACCCTGAAAGCCCGACGTCTGATTCACAAGCTCGACCTCCCTGTCAAGATCCTTGGCAAGGGGAACCTCACCAAGAAGCTGATCGTTGAGGTGGACAAGCTTTCTGCGGCGGCGAAGGAGGCCATCCTCCGGGCAGGGGGCGAGGTAAAATGAGACTTGAAAATCTCGCCAATGTCCCGGCGATTCGGGAACTTCGCAACAAAATTCTGTTTACCTTCTTTATTCTTTTCCTGTATCGTCTGGGAACCCACATCCCCGTTCCCGGGGTGGATGTGCATGCGCTGGCGGAGTATTTCAAGACCAACCTTCAGGGAACGGCCTTTGAAATCTACGATATCTTTGCCGGCGGTGCGCTTTCCCGGGCGGCCATTCTGGGTGTGGGAATAATGCCCTACATCTCCGCTTCCATTATCATGCAGCTCATGGCCACCAGTGTTCCGACCATTGAACGGCTCCAGAAGGAAGGCGAACACGGACGACGGAAGATCAATCAATACACTCGCTATCTGACCATTCTTGTGGCAGCCATCCAGTCCATCGGGGTCACGGTGTTTCTTTCCAACCTCACGGCGCCCTCCGGAATCAAGGTGGTCCCGGATGCAAACTTCATGTTCTATTTTACCACCATTGTGGCCCTGGTGGGGGGGACCATGCTTCTCATGTGGATGGGGGAGCTGATCACCCAGTACGGAATCGGCAATGGAATTTCGGTGATCATTTTTGCAGGAACCCTGGATACGCTGCCCGGGGAGCTGGTGAACACCATCCGGCTGGTACGCACGGGTTCCATTTCCCCCTTTGGTCTGGTGTTTGCGCTGGTGGTGATGGGTGCGCTGACGGTCGCAACCGTGGCGATTACACAGGCCCAGCGGCGACTTCCCATTCAGTATGCCAAACGGATTGTGGGGAACCGGGTGTATGGGGGACAGAGCACCTATCTCCCGCTTACGGTCAACACAGCCGGGGTGATCCCCATCATCTTCGCGCAGAGTTTGCTGATGCTGCCTCAGACTGCCCTGACCTTTGCCCGATTTCCAGGGATGGAGAAGTTTAAGGCCTTCGTGGACACCTATTTTGTGCCGGCTTCCATTCCGTACGATCTCACCTATGCGCTCCTGATCATCGGCTTTGCTTACATGTACACCTCCGTGGTGATCAATCCCCGGGATCTGGCGGACAACCTTCAGCGATATTCCGGGTTTATCCCCGGGATTCGCCCGGGGCCCAAAACTGCGGAGTATATTGACCGGGTGCTGGCGCGCATCATCCTGCCCGGTGCCGTGTTCTTTGCCCTGGTTGCGGTGATTCCCTCTCACCTGATGAAGTGGACACACGTTCCCATCTATTACGGAGGCACGCGCCTTCTGATTATCGTGGGCGTGGCCCTCGAACTGGTGCAGCAGATTGAATCTCATCTGATCATGCACCAGTACGAAGGGTTGCTCAAACGCGGAAGGATTCGGGGATGGCGGTAAACGGAGCCGTGGAGCGTCTGGTGTTCCTCGGACCGCCGGGTGCAGGGAAGGGAACCCAGGCCAGCCGGGTCGCTGCGCATCTGGGGCTGGTGAAACTCTCCACCGGGGATATCCTGCGTGAGGAGGTGCGGCAGGGGACTCCGCTCGGGCAAAAGGTGGAGGGGTACATGAAGGCAGGTGACCTGGTCCCTGACCCGGTGATCCTCGAGGTGATGGAAGCAGCCATGACCCGGGCAGGGGGGAAGTTCCTGCTGGATGGGTTTCCCAGGACCCTCGGGCAGGCGGAATCCCTGGATCAGCTGCTGGCTGCACGCAACTGGTCTCTGGACGCCGTGGTTCTCCTGGAGGTTCCGGATGAGGAGATCGTGGAACGGCTCACGGCCCGGCGTGTGTGTCCCCGCTGTCAGCGTGTGTATCATCTGATTTATGATCCACCTAAGAACGATGAGGTTTGCGACGAGTGCGGCACGCCGCTGGTTCAGCGTCCGGATGACCAGGAAGAGGTGATTCGCCGTCGCCTGGATGTGTACCGTGCGCAGACCGAACCCCTGGTGGCCTTCTATGAACGTCGGGGATTGCTCCGTCGTGTGAATGGTCAGGGGGAGGTGGAGGAGATCACCCGGCGCATCCTGCACGTGCTGGGTGAGGCATGATCTATATCAAAACCCCGCGGGAGATTGACGCCATCCGGGAAGCGGGGAGGATAATTGCGCGGATATTTGAGGAAGTCCCGGGGTGGCTCCGCCCCGGTATGAGT
>JALUJC010000180.1 GCA_027053375.1 Caldifarciminota bacterium | reverse complement strand
CCCTTCGGCGCGTCCCAGCGTAGCACGGGCCGTGATCCGGTGCGGTCGGGCAAAGGCGTAGTCGCCCATGTCGTACACCGCGAGCCCGTTCACACTGCCCACGGCCTCTCCTTGGAGGCGGAGAACAAGATCCCCCCGGGTGATGCGTTCCAGGATTTTCTGTTCCAGCATGTTGAGGCGAAAGACCCGTTTCTCCAGTGCAGTATCCACATGGCGGGCCTTCACCTGTTCTGCCCCCTCTTCCCGGGCGAAGAAGTGGGCTTCCTCCACAAGATCCGCAATCGCGCTGAACCGCAGGGTCAGTTTGTCCTGGTCCTCGGAGAGGCGGGAGGCATATTCCACTATTCGTGCGATGGCAGAACGGTGGAAGGGAAGCAAACGGGCTTCCCGGGTGAGGCGTGCCACAAAACGGGCCAGGGCGAGGATATGTTCCGGTGTACGGTCCATCACCACGTCAAAGGGGGATTTGACTTTCACAATCTCCGGAAAATCCGGATCATGCATATACAGAAGGTGATAAACCCAGTGGTCTCCCAGGAGGACCACCTTTCCGGAAAAGGGCACCGGTTCAGGTTCCGGTCCCCGGGTGGGGATCATCCCCAGGCGCTCGCCGGGATCCTGGATCTTGATTTCCCCGGTTTTCAGCACCTGTTTCAGCACATCATACGCCCAGGGATAGCGGAAAAGCTCCATTGCGTCCAGCACCAGATAGCCCCCGTTGGCACGGTGGAACGCGCCGGGTCGGATCAGGGTGAAGTCGGTTTGCAACACCCCCATGACCGCCTCACGTTCAATCCGTCCCGCCAGGTTGGTGAAGGAGGGCTGGACTTCATACACCACCGGCGCTCCTTCCTGATCCCCATTGTCCACCATAATGTTGACCTGATATCTCCGGAGGGGATTCTGGGGACCGGGGGGCAGAGGCTCATTTTGCAGAAACATCCGAAAATGATTGTATAGATCGGCTTCCACGGCTTTCAGGTATGCCGGAATTTCGTCCACATCGGTGTACTGATCCAGGAGCTGCTGGATCAGGGGCTCAATCACCTGCTGAGCGGTCTGACGATCCAGTTCGGACAGTTTTTCCTGGGTTTCCTGATCAATCTTTCGAAAGCGTCGCACGGTTTGCTGGAGGTCATCCTCCAGAATGCGTCGTTGCTGTTCAATGGCCTGACGTGATTCAAGAGGGAGTTGTTGAAAGTCCTGAGGATTAAGGGGACGCCCTTCCCACAGCGGGATCACCATGAGTCCGAAGGGACCGGCCTGGACCTGAAATCCCAGAGCCTGTGCCTTGCGCTGCAGTTCTTCAAGGGCGCGCTGCTTGCGCATTTCGGCTTCCTTCATCACTTCCTGCCGGGCACGCACATACCCATCGCTCTGGAAAGCCTGCTGGAGGTTGTCCCGGACCCTGTGGATCAGTTGCTCCATGTCCTGTTTGAGTTTGCGTGCGGTCCCGGGTGGAAGTTGAACAGCATTGGGGACCTGAGGATTGTCAAAGTTGTACAGATAAACAAGATCCGGTGGGGTGGGAAGGGAACGTGCGATTTTGCGAAGTTCTTCCAGCACGAAGGTCCGTTTCCCTGTCCCCGGGGGTCCGGCAACAAAGATATTGTAGCCTGCTCTCTGAAAGGAAAGGCCCAGCTTCAAGGCTTCTTCTGCTCGGGGTTGCCCCACCAGATGATCGAGAGGTTCCAGTTCCCCTGTATGCTGAAAGGGCAGTTCTTCATCCCGGCATGTACGAAATACCTGTTCCACTGAAAGGGGTTTGGGTTGTGAAGTCATGAGGTGAGGAGAAACGTGGAGCCGGTGGGATTCGAACCCACGACCCCCAGACTGCCAGCCTGGTGCTCTCCCGGCTGAGCTACGGCCCCACGTGATGAACCGGGGTGAATTATACGCTCAGAAGGAAAAAAGTTCAACCTCAAGGTTCTCCAGATTCAGAAAGGCAGCGGTTCGTTTCCCATGCAACCATCCACAGGCTTCTCCGGGGTTCAGGATCAGGGTATTCCCCATGCGTTCCTGGTGAGTTTCATGGGTGTGGCCGTACAGAATCACGTCCGCAGCACCGCCCCGGGCCAGGGCCTGAACCGCAACCGGCTCATGAAGCATCAAAAGCGTACGATTGTGCAGGGAGAGGGTGTGGGGAGGCACGTGAAGATCCATCCCCAGGGACACGGCCGTTTTCTTCAGAAACAGCTTTTCTCCGTCGTTGTTCCCCAGCACCAGCGTGAGTTTTCCTTCGTACACTTCCCGGATCCAGCGCAGCACAAAGGGGGCGATGATGTCCCCGAGATGGAGCACATGCAGAACACCTTCCCGCTGAAACAGGGAGAAGGCTTCACGAACAGCGTCCTGCCGGTCGTGGGTATCGGAGATCACCCCGATGCGCATGGTTCAGTGTCCACCCTCCGGATGGGCGTGCCCGTGTGCCTGTTCTTCCGGTGTGGCATCACGGATGGAAACAATCTCCACCTCAAACACGAGGTCTTTCCCGGCCAGAGGATGATTCATGTCTACGGTGACATCCTGATCGGTGAAGGACGTCACGGTCATCTCAATGATGGAACCGGATTCTGTTTCGGCCTGCAGGACCATTCCTTCTTTCAGGTCCACACCTTCAAGATAGGAACGTGGAATGGTCTGGATCAGTTCAGGATCCCGCTCGCCATACGCCTCACTTGCAGGAACTTCAATGGTCCGTGTCTCGCCCTCCTGCATGCCCAGCATCCGGGACTCCAGTCCCGGAATCAGCGTCCGGGCTCCCACCAGGAAGGTCAGGGGCCCACCGTGGTCCTGGCTCCGGTCCAGGACGGTTCCACCTGCGCTGTCTTTGAGCACATAGTGGAAGGTTACAACTTTTCCTTCGGCTACCTTCACAACAAACTCCTCGTTTGTATGGGTCAATACGGGAATTGTACACGCCCCCGGGGAATGTGTCAAACACGCGCCTTTCTGCCTGGTCAGATCTACACAAAAAGGGCCGTATTGTACGTATCCTCGTGCCTTCCCGGTGCCTTCTCTCTACCCATACGGGTGGAAGAGGGGAGGGGAACCACGCCGTATTTTCTTTGCTTTTGTTGGTTTCAGACCCCGAACGTGCAGCAGAACACGGTACGTTCCGCGTACCTCCTGGCAATCCTTTACGTGTCGTCCGGGTACCTACCTGCGATCCATCAAAAAACAGGTTCATCAGGATCTACAGTGCGTGGGATGCAGTGAATACCGGAGCGGTGTGGCCA
>JALUJC010000179.1 GCA_027053375.1 Caldifarciminota bacterium | reverse complement strand
GATGGGGAGGGGGCTTTTTTTTCCGAAATTCGGAGAAACATCCCTGGCTTTCCCTGTCCCCACGGGGGATTTGTGCGACCCGGTGGCATGCTGTATAATGATTTCACGAACAAACGGATACCCGCTCAAACGAGGGGGCATCGAACAGGAGGTCGTCTATGAAGAAAGCCGTACTCACCATGCTGCTTGCGGGCGTCACCGTGCTGGGCGCCACGCAGAACCGGGTGAACACCCTGGGAGGCAACGCCAACCTCTTTTTTGATGACGAGGTCACGGCGTGGTTCTTCCCTTCCCTCGTGGGGAACTTTACCGGGGATCACGTGCTGGAACTGGGCACCTATGCCGGACTGCAGAATGGACACGCCTACTATGCAGGCTTCTTCACCGGCGCGGGTCTCGGTCAGGCGCTGTACCTGAACACACCGGTGTATGCAGATCCCGTGCTGAATATGTCGCTGCGGGGCCTGCGGTACGCGCTGGCTTACGGCATGAATTCCATGACGCTGGGGCTGGCCCTGGACTTCGCCACCTATAAACTCCAGAACAAAGACGCCAACGGCAACCTGACCACAGACAATGCCGCCACCTTCTTCGCCCTGACACCATCCCTGTCCATGCCCTTCGGGGAAGGTGCAGGACTGGATGCCGCCTTCAACGTGGCACTGCCCTCCTCCAAGCAGGACACCTCCCTCACCTTTGACGGCGGGGCCCAGCTGGCCTTCAACGCCCGCTACTACAAAGACTTCAGCGAAAACTACCGGGGCGTGCTGTTCCTGGGCTTCAACAAAGCCGACAGCTCCACCAAACTTGCGAACGGCGACCGCAAC
Organism: Caldifarciminota bacterium; assembly: GCA_027053375.1. Classification (GTDB taxonomy): domain Bacteria; phylum Hydrothermota; class Hydrothermia; order S141-80; family S141-80; genus JALUJC01. The sequence goes on along the minus strand of JALUJC010000179.1, from coordinate 2,419 downwards.
ATCTCCCGCACCACCGCCTTCTCTCTGGGCTTCGGTGCCAACGTGACCCCCGTGGAGAACGCCCTCTTCCTCTATGCCCTTACCCTGAGCAACTTCAGCAGCGAGCGTGGAACCCAGATCGGTGGGAACACCACCCTGGATAAGAACAAGGGGACCAGCCTGAGCCTGCTGGTGGCCCTGGAGGCCCGGCTCTTCAAGTTCATCGTGGCCCGTGTGTTCGCACAGAAACTTCTGATGAGCACCACCACCTTCGAGCCTGCAGGCGGTGGAAGCACCACCATCGGCGATCTCAATGGCCTGCTGATGGGTCTGGGTCTGGGCGCCAACTTCGGCCGCTTCATGTTTGACGCGGAAATCGCGCCGGACCTGCTCTACAACGGGCTCTACTACTTCACCGGGGTGCCCTCCGCGTTTGTGGGCAACCTGAGCGTGAAGTACAGCTTTGGCGCCAAGTAATTCGCGCCAGAATCTGAGGAAACCACCGGGGCGCGCCTGCGCGCCCCGGTTTTTTTTCCTCCAGCACATCCCGGGTTGAACCGTTCCCACGGGTGCTATATCCTACATCCGTACCATGAATCCTGTCTCATCGCGTCCACTTTCCTGGCTCCTGTCCTATCTGCGGCCCCATCTGGCCCGGTTCTTCCTGCTGGTGGGGGTTTTAATAGGGCTTACCGGTCTGGAACTCTCCCTCCCCTATCTGATCAAGGAAGGCATTGACCGCTCGGTGGTTCCCGCGCTGAAGGGAACCCTGACCCCCGGGGCCGCTCTCCACCAGCTGGGACTGCTGGGGGCGGTGTACGTGTCGCTTCTGCTGCTGATTTTTGGCCTGAACTACCTGCTCTTCTATCAACTGCAGTGGATCGGGCAGCACATCATGGCGCGGATCCGCCGGGACCTGCTGCATCACCTCCTCTCGCTTCCGGTTCCCTTCCTGGACAGCCAGCCTATTGGAAGGCTGGTGACCCGCGCCACCAACGACGTGGCGGCCCTGAACGAACTCTATGCCACCATCGCCCCCGTGGTCTTCAAGGATGTGTTGTTAATCCTGGGCATTTCCGGGATTCTCCTCAGCATGAACGTCCGGCTGTTTCTGGTGCTGGTGGTGCTGGTTCCTGCCCTGGCCACCCTCTCGTACCTGTTCCAGAAAGAGGTCCGTCAGGCGTATCTGGACGTGCGCAAACACCTGGCCCGACTGAATGCCTTCGTACAGGAACACCTGTCCGGCCTGGAGGTGCTGCAGGCCTTTCGAGCAGAACCTCATTCATTTCAGCAATTTCAGGATATCAACCGGGATCTCTATCAGGCATACCATCGTCAGATCGCTCTGTTTTCCCTGTTTCGTCCCACCATCTCTTTCTTTCCCACCCTTGCCACCGCCCTTATCCTGTGGGTCGGAGGGGGTGAGGTGCTTCGTCAGGCCCTCACGTTCGGGGCGCTGGTGGCCTTCCTGGATTATGTGAAAAAGCTGTTCACGCCCATCCAGGACCTGGCCGAAAAGTTCAACATCTACCAGTCCGCCATCGCCGCCTCTCAGCGCCTCCACGCCCTGATGCGGGTGACGCCCGAGCGGGTGGGCGGGCGCCGACCGGAACCTTTCCACGGCCGCATCACCTTTGACCATGTGTGGTTTGCGTACGAAGAAGAGCGATGGGTGCTTCAGGACATTTCCTTCACCCTGGAACCCGGTCAGGTGATCGCGCTGGTGGGTCCCACGGGCACCGGGAAGAGCACCCTGGTGTCCCTTCTTCTGGGCTTCCGTACCCCCCAGCGCGGCGAAATCCTTGTGGATGGCATTCCACTCCGTGAGCTGGATCTATCCTGGTGGCGTTCCCAGATCGGCTGGGTGTCTCAGGAATCCCTGCTGTTTGAAGAGGACTGGACGCGCAACATCACGCTGTTTTCGTCTTTCTCTGAAAAGGAGATCCAGGACCTGATCCATCAACTGGACCTTCATATTCTGGATCAGGAAGGCCTTGCATCGGGGGAAAAACAGATGCTTTCCCTGGCCCGGGTTTTTCTCTTCCGCCGTCGTATTCTGATTCTGGACGAAGCCACCAGTCACATGGACTCTCTCACAGAAGCACGGCTGGACCGCGCGCTGGACACGCTGTTCCAGGGGCGCACCGGCCTGATTATCGCCCACCGGCTCAGCACCCTCAAACGTGCGGATCGTATTCTGGTGATGGACCGGGGACGCATCGTGGAGTCCGGTACCCATGAATCCCTGCTTCAGCAGAACGGTCTGTACGCCATGTACTGCCGTCTCCACTTTGGCCGAATTGCCGTATGACAGGTGTCTTTCTGATCTTTCTCCTGGGTCCGGGCTTTGCGCGCATGGCGTTTCTCTCCTCTCCCCACCCTGAAAATGCCCCACGGCTCCAGACACAGCCCCTCCCCCACCTCCCGGCATCCTCCGATC
>JALUJC010000178.1 GCA_027053375.1 Caldifarciminota bacterium | reverse complement strand
TTGCCCGCACTGTCCTGAAGGGTGTAGTTGGCCACATTCTGGGCATCCGTGGGGTTTTCCGTCTGGGCAAAGATCACATCCACCTGATCCTGCCCCCGGGCATAAGCCATGGAGAGATGCTGCACCTGCGCCACCACATCCGAATCATTCCGGGGCTGAATGCGGTATAAGCCGAAGTAGGTGTGCACAATTCCGGCCACCTGTACCGGATCGCCCAGGTTGGGGGTATAGGTGTAGTTTCCATTGTTGCGAACCAGTGCATAGCCCGTTCCATCGGTGACTTCCCAGTCTCCCCGGGTGGAGTCGGCCAGGGGGTTGGAAACCACGCCGTTCACCTGGATCAGCACATGTTCATAGGCTTCGGCCGAATCCGGTTGTGTGGCAAAAAAGGAGGAAGCGCTGGTGGTATCCAGAATTCCCGTGGCAATCACCGTGGGGGCAGGGACCGAGGTCTGTCCCAGCACCACGATGTCCGTGGCCACACTGGCCACCGAAATCTCTGTGTTTCCGAAGTATTCCGAAACCGATCCTGTCACCTGCACGCTGTCCCCGGGGTTGACCGTGGGTGTCCCGGCGCTGGTGGGCACATACACCATCACCCCGCTGCAGGGACCGCCCGCGGGATCCTGAATGAACAGCGTTCGCGAACTGGCCACCGATCCAAAGGGCGCGGACACCACCCCGGTCACGGTCACCGTCTGTCCCACGTACACAGAAGCATACGTGGAATCCCAGTTACACTGCAGCTCCTGAATGGTGATGACTGTCTGTGCAGACAGGCCCGTCACCCCCAGGAGCAGGAGTCCCACACTCACCATCAGCCGCTTCATCCATGAACCTCCTGTTGGTTCTTTGTTGTCTCCTGTATGTGTATTTTTCAAAGCATACACCCCAAAAGTTAAGGTCCGGTGTAGACCCCGAACCCCCGACCCACCTCCGTGAGCACCCGCGGTGCCTGTCCATTCCCATTGACATCCAGGAGAGACAGGGTCAGGGCCACCACCTGCCCTTTCTGCACTCCCACAGGAATCCAGTCGGTGAGCGCATTGCTTGAAAGACCAAAGCGTGCGCGATACAGTACGGAGAATGTGCCCTGCACGAACCCGTCCACCCGGGAAACCAGGGGCGTGCCCACGGAAAGGGTCAATGTATCAGGGAACGACGTAGAGGCCGCAGAATCTCGTGCAATGCGGGGTTCGCCATACTGGGAGATCAGTTTGTCCTGTTTGTAATTCGCCGTATCGGTGGAAGCAAGTCCAAGATATGTCTGGAGAAAGGCGGTATCCACATCCTGCGCAAAGGCAGGGCCGGAGAAGAACACCTGACCTCCCGCCTGTAAATAATCCTGCAGCGGAACCAGCAGATGGTTCAGCCAGACATCGGAAGGATTGGGCGCGCTGCTGAGCCAGAACACCGCACGAAAGCGGGAAGGTGTGAGCAGGGCCCGGATATCCCGAACCACCTCGGGAAAGCGATCCGGGTCGGTGAGCTCATTGGGAAGATACCAGAAGGTGAAGGTGGTGGTGTCATACCCGGCCTGAATCATCATATCTGTCCAGGCCGTGCGGTTTGCACCGTCATGATCCAGAATCACCAGGAGAGAGCCACGCACGGGACGCACCGTCCAGGTAAAGGAAATGGAATCGGAAAGGGCTCCTGTGAAGTCGGCAGCCCGGAAATAGACCGTTCGTGTTCCGGGTGGGATGTTCTCCAGCGTGAGATAGGTGGAATCAAAGGCCGTAACCGTCCAGGCTGTGTCGGTGTCCAGCCGATACAGCAACTGGGTGATGGTGTTGTCCCCATCCACATCATGCAACTCAAAGAAAAACGTCACCACGTTCAGGGTGGTGTCCGGGGGCAGGCTCTGATAGGTAAAGGCAATGGTGGGGGGCGAGTTCACCATCGGAAAAGAGACGGTGGCCGGCGTGGGATCCACCGCCCCCTGGTCATCCACGGCCTGGATTTTAAAGGTATAGAGCCGAACACCCCCTGCCACGGGAAGGGTGAAGGTGTCCCGGGTCGTCCGGGTGGTGCCCGCCATCACCTGCACCGAATCTCTCCACCAGCTGTATCGGTAAGCCACCACCTCTCCATCCGGATCGTTACCGTACCAGTGCATCACCACACGGGCAGGCACGGTATCCGTCACAGGGGAACGAACAAACACGAAGGTTTCAGGAGGAACATTTTCCGGTGCCTGAAAGGTGCGTTTGGGTGTACACGAAACCCCCACCAGAAGCACCAGCAGGGGGACCCACGACCGCGCGCTCGGCCTTATGTTCATGACCCAAGTGTATGGAGTGAAGGGGGAACCTTCAAGGGATCCGAAAGCCTTGATGCTACGCAGGAAAACGTGTATCTTTGGACGCATCAAACAAGGAGCACGAGAGGATGTCCACACACCTGATTCCTCCCCACGGGGGCGTACTGGTAAACCGTCTGGTTTCGGATGAAGAACGTGATCGGTGGCTTGCACGAACAGAGCGTGCACCCCGGCTGGAACTGAATGCGCGACAGCTTGCCGACGTGGAATGCATCGCCACAGGAATCTACTCCCCGCTCACCGGGTTTATGGGTCAGGAAGCCTGGCGTTCGGTGGTCCACGATATGCGTCTCCCCGACGGGCTGGTCTGGCCCATTCCCATCACCCTCCGGGTGGATGAGAACGTAAAAAAACATATAGGTTCTGCGGATTTGCTGGTTCTGACCCACCAGCAGGAACCCCTGGCGGTGGTGGAGATTGAGGAGATCTTTCAGCCTGACACCGAAGAGGAAGCCCGTCTGGTCTACCGCACCACCGATCAGGAACATCCTGGTGTGCGCGCGCTTTACGAAGCCGGTTCCTGGGCAGTTGCAGGCCCCCTTTACCTTCTTCGTCCCATTCCCCACACCACCTTCACCCGGTACCGGTTCACGCCTGCCCGGACACGGGAGATCTTTCGCAAACGCGGCTGGAAAACTGTGGTGGCTTTTCAGACCCGGAATCCCATCCACCGTGCCCATGAGTATCTCCAGAAAGTGGCCCTGGAAATGGTGGATGGGCTGTTCATCAACCCCCTGGTGGGTGCCACAAAAGCCGATGACGTGCCTGCAGATGTGCGGATGCACACCTATGAGGTGATTCTCCAGGAATACTATCCGGAAGATCGTGTGTTTCTCGGGGTGTTTCCCGCAGCCATGCGGTATGCTGGTCCCCGGGAAGCCGTGCTACACGCCATCGCGCGGAAAAACTACGGGTGCACCCACTTCATAGT
>JALUJC010000177.1 GCA_027053375.1 Caldifarciminota bacterium | reverse complement strand
CTGAAAGGATCAAGAAACAATGGATCGGTGGATTATTTTCACAAGAGGATTCAAACGCCATGTCCATGTGGTTTGAAATTTTGATGTATGATTGGCTTCAAAGAAGAGGTATGGTTGAATTCCCCACCGTATTCCCCTCTACAAATACAGCAGATTTCTAGTTCACCCCGAGAAAAACTATAATGCCCTGTCAACCTATCGTTATTGAAGCATTTATTCTTGTCAACCCCGCTGAAGAAATGGCATTTTTATATAATCATTGCCGTATTATTGATAAGTTACGTAATTTTCTTACTGGTTTACATGTCCCCGTTGTGGTCCATATCAATCAATTATCAATTTACACACAGCGCACAATCCCTTCTAGAACATTGGATTCATTTCTCATGGATTTTGAAGAGTTTTTCTGGGAGTTCTCGGGAAATCCCTACCCGAGTAGGAACGTTTTCGTTTTTTCATCAGTGTATTTTTCAATCAAACTTCAACTCGAACCACGGCGAATAACAAAAACGACATGGTTTGGTCCGATACGAACAAAATGGACGAGCTTAGATCGAGTTTCAAGAAAAATACGAAAGAAAATTCGCCAACATAAGAATCACCTCTCTCAACCGTTTGTTCTCGCTTGTTTTCTTTCCTTCCAAATAGAATACTCCAGTAAAGAAATGATAACTGTGATCCAACAAGGAGTCTCGAATTCTCTTTCTGGAATTCTTACATTTACCTATATTAACACAGAACCATACATACATGCGACATATTTCGCAAATCCTTCAGCGATGTTTCCTATCGATCCTGCATGCTGGGAAATTTGATCTTTGCTTCTACCAGAAAGCTTCCCGTTTATCCAGTGGTATCTCTACCATATGCATGTCCGCGTGGAAGGGAGGCGTCATTGCACGTAAGTTTCCCCGGGGATCCACCACAAGTGTACCTCCAAATGCGTGATCGGGCATCGGCTCTCGCAGATTCACCAGAAAGCCCCAGGCCCGGAGTTCCCGGATCCGGGACACATACGCACGCCGCTCCTCTTCCCACCAGGACGGGATATCCTTCACCGCAGATGGGGTCGCGCGGGCCATGGGCACCCAGACCCAGCGAGGTTCAAGATCGCGCATGGCGTGTACCAGATCTTCATCAAACAAATCCCCGCAAATGAGCACCCCCAACTGCCCCCAGGGCGTGTCCGCGATGCCCAGCCGGGACCCATCCCGATAGGTCCGTGCATCGGCATCCATACCATGCCATCCGGGCGTTATTCTTCGGTAATGCAATATCATTTCTCCCTGGGATGAAAACATCACGGCACTGTCGTACAGCCCCTCCCCTTCGCGTTCCAGAAACCCGAGGCCCACGTAGACCCCGAACCGCTCCGTGGCCTGAGCGATCCGCTGGAGCGCCTCATCGGTACGTGGGATGCCCAGGGCCCGATCGTGGGTCGGATCATCCGTGTTGATTAGGCCGGTCAGCGCGGCTTCCGGAAACAGCACAAGATCGGCCGCTTCCCGGGCGGCCCGCGCCATCCACCGGATCACGCGCTCCGTGTTTTGCGGAATGTCACCGGGGACCACCTTCAGCGGAATCATCGCCACCCGCATGTGTGGATTGTCCGGAAAATACATGAAACCTTCAAGACATCCCCGGCAACCCGGCACAACGAGCGCAAAAAAAGTGCTGGAGGCTTTCATGCCGGTTTCCCGTCGGATGTCTCGGTGTCCATGCCCTGCAAATTTCCCGATCCGGTACCGTACGTTTTCCCCTTGACCTTCCCCCACCAACCGCGTACATTCTGCGTAAATCGGGGAGGTCTCGTGGAGCCGATTGAAGCGGTACTGTATGGGGTGGACCTCACAGGGTTCACCGCCCTGACCGAACGGCTTCAGCGTCAGGGCCGCCGGGGGGCAGAGGAACTTTCCACCTGGATGGAATCCTGGTTTTCTCCCCTGCAAGATCACATTGAATCCCTGAAGGGCCAGGTCCTTCACTCGGGTGGGGATGGGCTGGTGGCGGCCTTTCCCCCGGATCTTCCCACGCAACACCTCTTTCCTCTTCTCCAGCACACAAAAGATCCTGTTCATCACTGGAAAGGTCCCTCTCTCCAGGTCAAACAGGCGCTGCACCGTGGACGAATCTTCCCTGTATCTCTCCCCCTGGAACCGGAAAGGTACCTGTACACCGGCCCCGCCCTGCAGACCCTGGCGCGGTACGTGGCGCAAACGTCACCTGAACGTCCCCGGATTTCACGGCAGGTTCGTATCCCGCCCGTACGTGTTTCCTCCCCCTCATGGGTGCCCCTCCGGCCCTACACCCTTGAAGAAGATATCCCTGCCCGCTTCCGGCGGATTACGGCGTGTTTCTTTGAACAACCCGGGTGGTCGCCGCGTCGGGTGCACCGTACGGCGGAGGTGCTCCTTCCCCTGAGCCACGAACTTGGGGGAAGCCTGATCAAAGCGCAACCCTCCCCGACAGGGTTTCGATGGCTGGTGGTGTTTGGATTCCCCAGGATGGAGGAGGATGCGCAGGACCGGGCACGCATGCTGGTACAGAAACTCCGCCAGCGGGATCCCACCTTACGCTTCGCCCTCGCCGAAGGTGTCGCCGTCAACCTTACCGTGGGCGGGATGGTGGACCTGGTGGGAGATGTGCTGAACACGGCCGCACGGATCCTTTCGCACACCCCCTGGGGCACCTGCTGGATGAGTGATCGTCTTGCGCCCCGGGTATGGAAACACCCGGAGGTCCACACCCTTCGGGTCAAGGGGAAGTCCCGGCCGCTGAACATCTGCGTGCTGGAACCTGAACCGGTGGGCATGGAAGAAGATCTCCCTCCACTCACAGGGCGTGCCCGTGAACGTAACCTGCTGCATACCTGGTTGTCTCCACCATCCCATACCCACCGGGCCATCCGCATCGCCATGGTGGGCATCCCGGGGATCGGAAAGTCCCGCCTTCGCCGTGAGGTGGTCGTCCATGCGCAGATGCAGGGATGGCCTGTCGTGGTCACCAAAGCACGAAGCACGGATCCCCGCCCCCTGGCCTTTATCAATCGCTGGTTGCGCCGATGGCTGGGCCTTCCACCCGCGGAGCGACCCGAACTCCTCCGCGCCCGGCTGCGGCACACCCTGGAGCAGCGGCAGGTTCCTTCCTATCTCCTTCCCTCCCTGCTCTGGTTGATGGGTGGGCCCCTTCCGCAACCCGAGATGGACCTGCAACGGGCACGCGAACAGGCGCTTTCCGCCCTCATTCATCTTCTGGATACCCATCCCCC
>JALUJC010000176.1 GCA_027053375.1 Caldifarciminota bacterium | reverse complement strand
CGTAGGGCGATTGAGGAAGCGGAGCGGTACGGTGCGCACAACTACCATCCCCTTCCCGTGGTGCTGGAGCGAGGGGAAGGTGTCTGGGTCTGGGATGTGGAAGGTCGCAAATTTCTGGATATGCTTTCGGCGTACTCCGCACTCAATCAGGGGCATCGTCACCCACGCATCCTGGAGGCTGCGCGACAGCAGATGGCCCGGATCACCCTGACCTCTCGTGCCTTTCACAATGATCAGCTGGGTCGGTTGATGCACAAACTTTCGGATCTGACAGGGTTTGACAAATTTCTCCCCATGAACACCGGTGCCGAGGCGGTGGAAACGGCCCTGAAAGCCGCCCGAAAATGGGGGGTGCTCAAGAAAGGCGTCCCGGAGAACCAGGCAGAAATCATCGCCGCGGAGAACAACTTTCATGGTCGGACCATTACCATCATCAGTTTCTCTACCGAAGCGCAGTACCGGTATGGTTTTGGTCCTTTCACACCGGGCTTTAAAATCGTTCCCTATGGCGATGCCGAAGCCATTGAACAGGCCATCACACCCCACACGGTGGGTGTGCTTCTGGAACCCATTCAGGGAGAGGGGGGGGTGATCGTGCCTCCGGAAGGCTACCTGCGGAAGGTCCGGGAGATTACGCGGAAACACAACGTGTTGCTGCTTCTTGATGAAATTCAGACCGGTCTGGGACGAACCGGGCGGATGTTCGCCTATGAATATGAAGATGCCCGACCGGACATCCTGATTGTGGGGAAGGCGCTGGGCGGGGGTGTGTACCCCGTTTCCGGGATCCTTGCAGATGACGAAGTGATGGATGTGTTTACCCCGGGAGATCATGGGTCCACGTTTGGTGGGAACCCCCTGGGTGCCGCGGTGGCGATGGCAGCGCTGGATGTGCTGGTGGAAGAACGTTTGCCGGAGCGCGCCGCAGAGCTGGGGGCATGGTTTATGTCGCAACTCCGGGCGCTCAACAGCCCGCTGGTGAAGGAAGTTCGCGGCAAAGGGTTGCTGATCGGTGTGGAAATCAAAGCATCCTATGGAACCGCCCGTCCGTACTGTGAAAAACTGATGGATCTGGGGATTCTTGCCAAGGAAACCCATCACCAGGTGATCCGTTTCGCACCTCCGCTGGTGATCACGCGGGACGAACTGGCGTGGGCGCTGGAGCGGATCCGTCAGGTGTTGCTTCCAGGAGGAAGTTGATCGGTGGAAGATGTGCTTTATCGAACCTATCGGAACATACGGCGCCAGGTGGATCACCTGACCCACGAATTGCAGGAGCTGTACGGGGCCCTTCCGGAGTGGAGCATGGATCCTGAAGAAGACGTGCTTTTGCTTGATATCCGGGATATGCTGGATCTGCTGCTTTTCTTTCTGGAAGGGTTGTATGAAACCCTGGACCGCTATCGTTTTCTGAACCGTCTGAAAGGGTGAAGTGACCTGGACGGTGCTTGCCTCCGAGTCCCTGGGTGTGCGAAGTTTTGCCACATGGGTGGAAGAACAGCGCCTTCTGATTGATCCTTCGGTGGCCCTTGCGCCACGTCGCCAGAAATATCCCCCGCATCCTCTTGAACTGCGTGTTTTCCAGGAGCGGTGGTCGGTGATCGTCCAGCACCTTCGGCGGGCCCGCAGGGTGGTGGTGACCCACTTTCATCACGATCATCAGGTACCCTATCTTCCTCTGTGGTTGCAACAGGATGCCCGGGTCTGGATGCTGGATCCCCGGGGACTGAATGCCCGTCAGCAGCGCAGGGCGCACTGGCTTCAATCCACCCTGACGGAGCGGAACATTCCCTATGAGGTTGTGGACAGCCCGTGCTGGGTGGTTTCCCGGGAATTGTGGTTCTCCGGTCCCGTCCCCCATGGTCGGGATGGCGCCCAGGGACAGGTGATGATGGTGGGTGTACAGGTTGGAGAAGAGCGACTCCTGTATACCTCGGACATTCAGGGACCTTCCCATCCCCGGCATATGGACGCCATCCTTTCCTTCTGCCCCACCATCCTTTTACTGGACCTTCCGCCCACCTATCTTCGAATACCGGGGCATCTTCCCGGGGAGGTGCTTGTGAATCTGGAACACCTGTTTCAGGCGTGTACCGGGTTGCACACGCTTGTGGTGGACCATCATGCCCTGAGGGATCCGGCGTGGCAGCAGTGGTGGTCTGCGCTGGAAACCCGGACCCGCCAGTACGATGTGCGGTTGTTGCACGGTGCTGCGGTGGCTGGCAAACCCCTCCGCATACTGGAAGCGAAACGACCCCAACTTTTCAGGGAGCAGAACCCATGATGTGGACCGCATTGATGACCATCATGCTTTCCGCCCCGACCAGCACCAACGTGGCGGTGGTGGACATGGAACGGATTGCCCGGGAATACAACGATCTGAAGAGTGCCCGCTTTGAGCTGGACCGGCTCCTGAGGGACTGGCAGCGTGTACGGGATAGTCTTCAGCAGGAACTGGAGAAACTCCGTACACGCTACCGCCAGGAACGCCCTGCCATGTCTGAGGCCCAGCGTCTCCGAACGGAACGGGAACTGGAAGAGAAAGAGCAGCACCTGAAATCCTATGTGCAGCGGATCTGGGGAAAGGGGGGAGAACTGGAACGCAAAACACGGGAACTGGTTCAGCCCTTTCTGGATCGCGTGTACGAAACCATTCAGAAATATGCCGCCGAAGGGGGGTATGAACTGGTGCTGGACAAGAAGGAGGCAGGGGTGGTCTATGCCACCCGTGCAGTGGATCTTACCGATGAAGTGCTTCAGGAGTTGAACCGAACCGCTGTGGCTTTGCCGGGTGCGGGGATCCGTCCGCGCCTGCTGGTGGGCCTGATTCGTGAGGCGGATGTCCAGGTTCGACAGCAGGGCTGGGGGCGAAAAGTCCAGGAGTACCTTCGCTCGGGCCTTGCCGGGACAGATCGCTTTGATGTCCTGGGTCTGGGGGAAACCAACCGGGCTTTTCAACAGCTGAATCTTCTCCCGGAGAACGTGCGGAATGAGGACGTCCGGAGGGTTGCCCAGCAGCTCAACGCTGCCTATTATATCTACGGCGAAATCTCCATGCGGGGAGACAAACTATCCTATGTATTCCGGCTTGTTGAAACCCAGAGCGGGAATGAAATCGCGAGCGTGACAGGACAGGCCAGCACCTCATCGCAGTTGACGGTGCAGAACGAGATACAGAATGCTGCCAACCACCTTTCCTCCCAGTATGCCGAGAAGGTTCTGGGAGAGGGAGGCTGAGTGTGTTTGCCGGCGTGGATCTGGGGGGAACC
>JALUJC010000175.1:1730-3270 GCA_027053375.1 Caldifarciminota bacterium | reverse complement strand
TGATGATACTGTGCGAGGGCCACAGAGGCCAGAATGGCCAGGATGGCCAGAACCACCAGAAGTTCCAGGAGCGTAAAACCGTTTTTTCCGTGTCTCATCGGAGCCCCTCCCGTTGGTTTTCTTCTCTCCGGATACCGGCAAGAAGAATGCCAGCACGTCAGTCCACGATCCAGGTGGCAAGCATCACCTGCCACCAGAGATCTGGATAAAGGAGGGGAGAGGACGAAGGGAGGGGATCCAGGAGGCTCCCCCCCATGGCTTTAAGGACGAAAACGCGGGCAAAACGTAAACCGGCTTCCCAGAAAATGTACTTCTGGGAGGCGGAGAAAGGGAGCGATGTGGACCGGGATCCCGCACCGGCATGCAGGCGCAGGTGATAGGCGCTTGCAGGTTGGGCACGGTAGAGAATCCCCACCCGTGCTTCCTGAAGGACAGCTGCGTTGTGAACATGGTCCCCCGTTTGCCAGAGAGACAGCACCAGCTGGAAAGGTGTGTCTCCCGGTGTGAGGGTCTGGATTCGAGCTCCGCCGGCCACACCCGAGGTATCCGCTGTAAGTTCCAGGTCTGCGTGGATTTCTCCCCAGGTGGAATGCTGGAGAAGAGGCGAAAAACGAATCGCCCAGGCGCCCCCGTCATTGGAAGGATCCAGGTCGCTGGTGAGCTGGATCCTTCCCAGCAGGGTCGTGAAGGTCAGATTCAGATAGGGGAAGGCCTGGAAGGTTTGTGCACGCCAGGCAATCCCCGCCATTCCCTGGGGGAACTGGTAAGCAAGAAGCAGACGGTTGTCCGGACGACGGAACCCCATCCGCCAGGTGAACAATCCCGCGGTCAGTTCCCAGTGGTCGGCACGTTCGCGAAATGCAAAAAGGTGCACCTTCCCGGTGTCCAGATTGAGGGCCCACCAGGACAGCGGTTCTCCCTCCCCGGTTTTCCCCTGAAGCCATATCCCTTTCAATCCCGGCGCGCGAAGCTGGAGGTTGCCGAGCTGTTCTCCGGTAAACGTGGTGGAAAAAAATCCACCTGCCACGGACACCGCAGGGAAGATGGGCTGTCCATAGTAGAGGAAAATCCGTGAATCCTCCCGGGCGCGCAGGGAGAACAGAACGGCTTCCGGCCGGAGAGACCCCTGTTTTCGGAAGTCTCCATCGGGTTCAAGAAAAAACCGGGTTCCCTGGGGAAGCGTGTGCATGTTCCATGCGGGAAGGGTCCAGGGAAAGCGCCCAAGGAAGGAAAGATGACCGTAAGGGGGCATCCACTGTATCGTGGTGGGGGAAGGGAGAAGAAGAAGTTCGGGAAGGGGAGAAGAAAGCGTGGTAGAGAGAAGAAGGATCAGAAGCATCAGAGTTCAAAGGATCCCAGCACGAAATGGGTCTGGAAGCGTGCCCGGGGATCGGGGTTGTCCATTCCGTAAGCGAAGTCAATTCCCATGACACCCAGCATGGGAACCTCCATCCGGAAACCGATGCCCACACTCCGGTAAAGGGCATGAAGTGGGTCCTGTCGGAAATCATCTTCCAGCTGGAAACGATCCGCCCAGGTG
>JALUJC010000175.1:0-1720 GCA_027053375.1 Caldifarciminota bacterium | reverse complement strand
TTCCGCAAACAGCATACCGTAAAACTGTTCGGAGGGACGAATGCGAAGCTGTGCGGTCAGCACGACGAAAAATCGGCCTCCCCCAAATCCCCGCCCGATGGAACGCAGTGGATACCCCCGCAGGGCATAGAATGTTCCGACATCTCCCAGAAGGAAACGCTCATAGAAGGGAACATCCTCGGCGCGGGTGTAACCGTCCAGCAACCCACCGCGCATCCCGAGAACACTGATCAGGCGGGTGTTTCGTAAAGATCGGGGTGCGGGGAGGGAAAAATACCGGCCCGCCTCCAGCAGATGTTTATGATAGTGTAAATCCCCACCAAAGGCTGCGCCCGTCAATGCCAGGGTATACTCCAGTTTGGTTCCCCGGAAGGCGTTAAACCTTCGGTTTCGGGAATCCCAGGTGAAGGTGCTCTGGAAAGTGGATTTCCAGCGAGGTTTTTCGGAGAATTCCTGGACATAGGGAAGATCTTTGTAAAAATCAGAGATGTCATAGAAATAGATCCGATCCAGGCTGTACCGCAAACCGACCCGCCAGAAACTGCGAAGGGTGCGCCAGCCCAGAGAGAAACTTCCCCCCGCCCGTTCTTCCGTGTATTCCCCGTAGTAGAAGGTTCGGAGTGCGTGAAGGTCGCCCCCCATGGACTGGGGTTTCCCACCCAGCCAGGGTTCCAGGAAGGAGAACTGAAAACTGCGCTGACGGTCTCCGTAGTTGATCAGCGCGGAAACGCTCTGTCCCCGTCCCAGGAAGTTGGATTCCTGGAGCTGGAGGTACAGGGAACCCCCGGTGTATCCAGAATAGCTGGCACCGGCACCGATGGTTCCGGTGGTTTTTTCCTTGATGTCAAAGACCAGGTCGACCCATCCGGAGTCCTCGGTGGGGCGGAAAGAGGGGACAACGTTTTCAAAGTAGTTCAGGAAATACACGTTGCGGGTGCTGACAATCAACGCCTGGCGAGAAAAGTAATCGCCGGGAAACAGCACGAATTCACGCCGGATGACCCGATCCAGGGTTTTGTGGTTGCCCACGATGTCCATGCGGCGAACCCGAACCCGGTGATGCCTGGTAATCTGGAAGCGGAGGGTCAGCAGGGAGTCCTGAAGAACATCCTGGAGAGGAAATACTGTGGCGTACAGATATCCGGAATCCGCAAGCAATCCCTGGATATCCTGCAGGGCTTTTTCCAGTTTTTCCTGGGAAAAGAGCTCTCCTTCGCGGAAAGGAAGCATCCTGTGCAACATTTTTCCCGGGAAGGGCAGATCCCCCTGGAAAGAGACAGGGCCGAAGCGATACCGCTTTCCTTCCGTGACAAAGATCTTAATGTACATCCCGGTGCTGTCAAACGTTTTTCGGGTTGAATCCACCCGTGCTTCAGGATAGCCGTGGTTATGATAGAAGGCTTCCAGGCGTTTCAGGTCTTCTTCCCATTCTCGTGCGTTGAAGGTCCCTTTCCTGTGCCAGTTTTTCTCTTTGTTTTTCAGATGTTTTTCCAGCACATTGTCCGGGTAGGCCTGGTTTCCCACGATTTCAATCTGACGGATGATGGCTCGGGGGCCCGTCCAGACCTGGAAGGTGAGATCTGCAATGCCGGAAGTGGAATCCACCTGGAGTTCGGAGGTCACCCGGGCCTGCAGGTATCCTTTGTCCCGGAAAAGTGAAAGAATCTCCTGCTCCCATCGGTACTGTCGTGAAGGGGAAACGAAGTGAATGCCCCGGTTC
>JALUJC010000174.1 GCA_027053375.1 Caldifarciminota bacterium | reverse complement strand
CCCAGAGGAATCCGATGCCATCCCTCCGGTGGTAGCATCTCATGAAGCGTCAAAGACCGGTAGGGTTCTGGAAGAGGATAGGGCTGGACCCCTCCGAGAGGGGGGCGAACTTCCAGGGGGATATACCTGTAACGCACCGAGTCCGGTTCCAGGTGCACAAGGAGGACGGCCCCCTCCGGGCGCATGGAAGAACTACCGAAAACAAGGTTGCCCAGAGAATAGACCACAGGGTGACCCTGCACGAACATCACCGGCTGGAGCACGTGAGGATGGTGCCCCACCACCAGATCGGCCCCTGCCTGGACGGCAAGTCGGGCGAGGGTCTGCTGGTAGGGGCGAAGGATGGGCCAGCGTTCCCGTCCCCAGTGAAAGACCACCACCACAAAGTCTGCATCCTTGCGTACCTTCCGGATGTCGCTTCGTACCCACGACGCATGTCCAAAAGCGGTTCCGCCGTGCCGGGCGCTTACCCAGTATGCTTCCGGGTAGGTGAGTGAATAGGCAAGGATCGCCACCCGGTATCCGTTCACAGTAAATCGAATGGGGGTCCGTGCGTCATTGAATGTCCGTCCCAGTCCAGCCCAGGAAATTCCCTGATGTTTAAGGACAGTACGGGTGTCCTCCCAACCTTCCCATCCAAAGTCCAGCACGTGATTGTTGGCCACCACCACGGCTTTCACGCCCCAACGTTTCAGGGCGGAGCCCCAGTCGGGAGAAACACGGAACAGGAACGGTTTGTCCGGGATGGCGGGCGTTTCGCGGGAGGTGAAGGGTGCTTCCAGGTTCACAATCCATTGGATACTGTCCGCCAGGGAAGCCAGACAGCGCCAGGGATGTTCCATCCCCCGGCGTTCCATCCACTGGGCGGGATGGTGGGCGAGCATCACGTCTCCCCCAAATCCCAGCCAGGATGCCGATAGAAGACCGATCAGAAGGAAGCTGTACACAGAGAAAGGATACGCGATTCGTGAGAGAGCATCAACGCGAGGGGTGCTCTTAACAGTAAATAAGGAATGTCCCCGGGAGGGGTGTTAAACGTGAGGGGTGTCTCCCCGTGAGTGCGGTGATATGGGAGGTTTTCCCTTCAAGGGTTGACATAACCTCACAGGGTGAGTATATTACCTATAGGTAGAATGGAGGGAATGATGCGACCGCACATGCGCGGGATGACGTTGATTGAGTTGCTTGTCGTAATGGGCATTCTGGCTGTGTTGATCGGGCTTGCGGTTCCCGGTGTACGGATGCTCACAAAAGGTCGTGTGGTGAAAGCCGCGGCAGCACAGGTGCGATTTGATCTTCAGCGTGCGATAGGGAAGGCCCGTCAGGGTTTCTGGGTGAGCATCACCTTTGATCCTGCGGGCAGGCAGTATGTGGCCCGGGCGGTGGACTATGATGGGGGCGTGACGGTACTGTTTCGTTCTTCACTCCCTGCAGGTGCGAGGTTCGGACCCGGGCATGCAGGAGGTACATGCGCGTATGGGGCATCTCCTCCGTCCGATGGCATTCGGTTTTTTTCGGATCGGAACAACGACAATATCTTGATTATCGGTCCTCAGGGTGGCCCCATTACCACCAGTGGTGCGCCAGTGCCTGTTCCAGGGGAGGTCATGATCACCGACGGGGACAAAACCCGTTCCCTGGTGATCACCCAGGCGGGTTCCATTGTAGGCTGTTCCTGGAATGGTACGTACTGGGTTCTGAGGAATTAAATCATGAATATGAAAGGGTTTGGAACAGTTCGCAAGCTTCTGGGACAGCGGGGTCTCACCCTGATTGAACTCCTGGTGTCGCTGGTGGTGGTAGCGAGCGGAATTTTTGTGTTGCTTGCCACCTTCAATGCGCTCACCCGGCAGGGTTATCGCTCAGAACAGAACGCTGCTGCCGTCCAGGTGGCTCATTCCGTGCTGGAGGAACTTCGGAAACGGCCGCTTTCGGATTCTATTCTTGTGGATCGCGTGAAAGCCAACAATACCGTAAAGCTGGAGGACACCCTCAGAAAACTCTCCCTTAAACAGATCCTGAGCAACCGCACGAAGTTTTTTGACACCGTGTGGACCCCCTATCCGGTGAGCAGCGCGCTTACTCCGGGGGGACCGGATGCCCGGTTCTATCCCTTTATCCGGATTGCAGATGATTCCACGGGCCTGAAGCGAATTGAGGTGTTTGTGCTGTGGAAGGATCGCAATGGCAAGACGGAGGTGCGGCATGTGGCCGGCACGCGGTTATAATATCTCCCGGGAACGCGGGGTTACCCTGATTGAATTGATTACGGTGATGGCGATCCTTGGTGCGGTCATGGGTGTGCTTGTGGCCTCGCTCTGGGCGCTGACCAAGTATTCCGAATATCAATCCGGGACCATGGTGGCCCAGCAGAATGCCCAGTCGGCGCTTCGCTATCTTGAGTATGAGATCCGCTCTGCCGGCCATCTGATTGATCTTGGGGGATATGAGGTGATGCCCGGAATCCGCCCCCCCCTGACCGGCGGGAACAGCACCGCGGGATCGGATACCCTGTATGTCACACGGGCGGCAACGGTGGTGGGGACCCTTCTCGTACGCGCGCCGGGTGGAAGCAACATCGTTCGGGTGGGATTCTATGACTCCACGTCTGTGAACACGGGGAAACGGCGATTTATTGCTTTTGAGGGGATTCGTCGGGTTTACGAGGTGACCGCCATCTCCGGAGGGCAGCTGACGCTGAACCTTCCCATTCCCCGGGGGCTTGGGCAGGGCACGCGGGTGTTCCTGGTGGTGGGGAAACGAGTCTATGCAGCAGGGAATGTACTCTGGGAAGTGAATCATACCAGTGTCGTCCCCGTTCCTGTGGCAGGGATGATTCGTGATGTTCAGTTCCGGTATGGCCTGGATTTAGATCTGGACAACAAAATTGATGCATGGGTGGACAATCCCCGAGGGCAGGAAACCAGTATCCGGGCAGTGCGGGTCTATGTGCTGGGGATGTCCAATCAGCGCGCGCGGGGATATATTGACCGAAAAACCTGGACCATCGCGGACCATGTGGTTCAATTTAATGACAAATTCAGGAAATTCCTGCTCACCACAGAAGTGTGGGCAAGGAATCTGGGATCCTGAGGGAGGAGAGTTATGAAACAAGAACGGGGCATCGCGCTGGTCATGGCCCTGATTATCCTGGCCCTGATGGCCGCGCTGGTTGTGGGGTTCTTTGCCCTGGTGCGCTCCGGGATTTTCCTTGAGCGCGGTGAGGCGTTATCCCGTCGAGCGTTCCACCTCTCGGATTCCGGGCTGGACCATGCCCGGGGGATCCTTGCCGCACGATATGCTGCCAGCCAGAATTACTGGGATCAGTACCTGAATGCCAATGGGCCGGTGCCCATTCCCCTTTCTGCAGGGGTGGACGCCAATGGTTTCCTCTGGATCAAGGCCTCCCGGAAGGATTCCAGCGGATATGCGGTTTTCATGAGTGACGATGATGATGGGGATGGAGATCTTGGGCGGGACAACAACCGGATTGTGTATCTTCGCTCGGTCGGTCGCGTGGAAAAGAGCGGTGCAGTGCTCAGTGAATCGCGTATCCTGGCCCTTGTGCGTTATATTCCCCCGGAAGATCTGTACAGTCAGGCCAAACTGGGTCCTTCCAAGCGCGCGGGTGCGGAAGGGGAGGGTCCCGGTTCATCCAACGTTCGCAGCCGGTTTCGGCTGTAAACCATGAACATAACAAGGAGGCGGCTCATGGTACGTAAGTTGCTGGTGGGTGGGCTCATCCTCTTCGGTGTGACCCGGGGAGATCTCTGGGCCGCCGATTATACATTTCCGGATAGTTCGCTGATTATTCCCATGGATACAACATACCAGCCCGCCGGGCCTGGTACCGACAACGGTGCATTGCTGGCCTATGGACTGGTGTATACCCTTCTGGATTATGGAATTCCCATTTTCTGGGCGTTCAATCCCAACAAGTCCTCTCCCGTAGATACGGATTTTGTGATCATTGCGCCTTCAGGTTCCCCGGTCACCTACTACAACAATGGAGATGGAACACCTGCACCCCCGGGAAACAGGATCGGATACCTCGGTGGTCCCTTTATCATTGAGAAGCAGTATCTCACACCGGATGTCTGGGACATTATCAACCAGTGGCCCCAGGTGAACGTTCACCTTTCCAACTATCCGTTTACTGCGCCCATTGGTCGGGTGCTGGACGGGTTACCTCCACGGATTGCCCTGCTGGATGAAGGGAAGAACGTGCAGATTCTCCAGGACTACATGTGGCTCGCGGGACTGGGAGGTCAGGCGGGTGCCATTTATGAGCTGGTCACGCCGCTGGACATCGTGAATGGGGCACTGGATGGTGGAGATTACCAGGTGCTCTGGGCACCACACTGGACGGGTGCCAATTGCTACGATTGCGATCCTTCTCCGGCAGATCTCATCACGGGGACACCCTGCCCCTGTGGCGGTGGTGGATCCATCACCCCGGCGCAGGAAGACATCGTGGTGCAGAAGGTTCGAAACTTCCTGCTGGCGGGGAATGCTCTGATGGCCGAGTGTGCCTCCATTGAGGTTTTTGAAAACAACCCCAATGGACGGTTCCTGACGGCCATCGGGATTTATCCGGACAACGATCAGATTCCCCCGAAGGGCAACACTGCAGCCTGTGGAACCAACGATTCCATCAAGGTGGGCTATCCCGGGATTCCCTACACCCAGATTGGTGATTTCAACTATCAATCCACGGGCGGACATCGACACAACTGGCGACCCCTTCCACCGGATGGGGACACCCTGAATGACAACAGCCTGGTCTCCCCTGGCTACAAACCCACGGTCCGGGATTTCCTCTATCTGGACACCCCCTGTCCGCTGCCCACGTCCGTGGGCGCAACCCAGCGTTGGAACTATGCCATCGGTGGGCACATTGATGGGGACGTGGACAAGGGTTATGTGGTCTATGTGGGCGGACACAAGTATGCCAAATGCACAAGCTACGGTGGAGGTGCAGGCGCAGGTCCGGAAGACTCCCTGAACTTCAAGTTCAAACGCTCCCTGGATCCCAATACGGTCTTTGACCTGAAGCTTATCTATCTCGTGGGTTCGGATACGGACTCCGTGCTGATATCCTTCCGCGTTGCACAGGACATCCAGGCCGGTGATTCCCTGTTTGTGAATGCCGCCACCACCCGGTATAAGGATCCGGCAAGGAAAAAGGAAGTGGTGAACCTCCAGGTGGCGAACCGTTCCCACCAGAACATCCAGATCATCGCCTTTTCGCTTCGGTGGAATCCCAGTGGAGGGAGCAGTGGAAAGCAGCTGGACAAGATCACCACAGCGACCGGCATCACCTTTTTTGACAAACGGAATTTTAGTGGGTCCAATGCTTCTCCCGTTCAGGTACCGCCGGGAGATCCGTCCATCACCCCTGTGGCACTGGCCGCCCCTTCCGGAGGTGGCGCACCTTCTCTGGGACCGGAGACCTGTACGCCGGACTGGCGTTCCACCAATGTGGCCGCCGTGCGGATGATTCTGAACACCATGCTTCAGCTGGGTGGTGAGGTTCAGCGTCAGAAGTTCGTCCAGGGTTCGCCGGTGGTGGATCGCGACCAGATTCTTTATGTGGGATCCAGAGAATACCCCGGCCATATCGGGCACTTCC
This sequence comes from Caldifarciminota bacterium, assembly GCA_027053375.1. Lineage (GTDB taxonomy): Bacteria > Hydrothermota > Hydrothermia > S141-80 > S141-80 > JALUJC01. Next base: position 4,562 of record JALUJC010000174.1, on the reverse strand, counting down.
AGGCTTTTGATATCAAGCAGTCTTCCCGGACGGAACTCTGGGATGCCCTGCGGAAAATGCCCCGGGCGGGAGACTACAACTCTCCTCTGACCCGAAAGATCTGGACCAACATCAGTGGCCGTCCCCAGGATTTCCTCGCCTTTGATCTGAATCAGGTAAGCACGCTCCAGTCTCTGCTGGCGGTGCCCACCGTAGATTCCGCCACATGGCTGGTCAAACTTGTTCGCGGTCAGAAACGGATTTTGCGGAGAATCGGCGGGTCGGTCACCTATATCTGGCGGGACCGGAACTTCCGCCTTGGGGAGATCACGCACTCCACACCGGCGATTCTTGAGCCCTCTCCACTGGTTCCGGGTGGGTTGTCCCGGGATAAATTCGCCTTTATCGGTGCAGGAGACGGAATGCTCCACATGTTTCTCGCAGCGGAGAACACCTCCAGCGGATTCCGCTACATCTGCGGGGATTGCGGGAAGGAGATTGCAGCCTACATCTCCCGACACGCGCTTCCGTATCTGAAATACCAGCCCTTTGATGCGCCCTCGGATCCACCTGCGGTTTCTGTGGACGGGAGCCCGGTACTTGCCGATGTGTTTGTGGACACCACCACCTATGGAAACGGGCCCCACAAGGTCTGGCGCACCGTACTGGCGGTGAACGGCCAGGTGCGTACACCGCAACCCTATGGAATCTTCATGGGCTTTGACGTCACAGACCTGAACAGCATCGATCGGATTGGCTCGGTGAAACTGCTGTTTGATACCGCCTTTGTGGACAGCAATGTGGGGCTTTCCCGCGGAATGTCCATGGGTGAGGTGGTGCTGGGCAACGGCACCGAGACCTATGCGCTCTTCTTTGGGACCAATTACGCCACCCGTGACTCCGGGAAGTTCGGAATTCATCTGTTTGCCCTTGGATTGAAGGGACAGATGTACTGGCACAAAAGGTTTGCCTATCAGGACACGGCCATCAATGTGAACGATATCCCTGGGATTCCCGCACTCATGGATATTAACCTGGATGGGTATACCGACTACGTGCTGATTGGAGATATGGAGGGTCGACTCTGGGCGCTGAATGCCGGAACGGGTGAGAGTTACTGCAAAGATCGCAACGGAAACCCGGAACCCCTCTTTGACTTTGGCGCCAACGAACCGATCGGGGCCGGTCCCACCGTGGATGGAACCGTGATCTATGTGGGTACGGGTGGAACAGACTGGGCGGATACCACCCAGCGGTACCACATCTATGCTGTACGCTTCCAGTGTGGCAACACTGCCCCGCTGTGGAGTTATGAACTGCAGCCCGGGGAGAAGGTGTGGGAATCCCCGGTGGTGGCCGGAAGTCAGCTGCTGGTGGGGGTGGGCCGTGGTCGTCTGAATGCCACGCCGCCGCAGACCGGTCGTGGACGTGTGGTATCCCTGAATAAGGAAACGGGAAACGCGAACTGGGGAATTCGTACGCAAACAGCGGTTGCAGGTGTGGGGGCACGCGGGAAACATGGCTATGCGGTTACGGCGGAAGGAGAGCTCCTGCAGATTGGACCCTCGGCAGCACCCCAGCCGGAAGGAATCCCCACGGGCGTTGTTCGAACCCTGGAGTGGAGAGAGATTTTCGGTGCGGATTGAGCGCCTGCTCACCTTTTTCTTCCTCCTTTTGCTGATGGGGGGATGCGGATCCCGCACCCCCCATCAGCAAAAGGGCTACCCAGGAGTCAAAGAGATTTCCTGGGCAACACAGGAGGTGTTCCCCGGAGATTCCGTGGTTCTCCACATCCAGTTTCGGGACAGCACCCATCTCCCAAAGACCACCTATGTACTCTATGTCGGGAACCGTGCACTGGACACCACGAATCTCCCCCTTTTCAAAATTCCGGATGACGCGTTTCCCGGGGAAACCCTCTGGGTTCAGATCCGCTTCCAGTGGGACACGGTGGTACGAGAAACCCTGAGCCCCGACCTGATCCTGGCCAATCATCCTCCCTCTGTGGTGGATCTCCGCATGACCCCGGAAACCCTGACCTCTGATGTGGACACCGTGACCTTTGACGTGTGGGGGGCAGATCCGGACGGGGATCCCCTCGAATTCCGCCTGGTGCTTCGGTTGAACGGTACCCGGGTGGGTGAACGTCGGGATTATGTTCGAACCTATCGCTTTGTTCTCCCACCTCATCGACGCGGGGATACCCTGCAGGTGGACGTCACGCCCTATGATGATTTTCAGGAGGGTCTAACCAATACCTATCTCTTTCCGGTCTGGAATGGCAGGCCTGTGCTTCAGTCTCCACGTATTGTTCGGGAGGACAGTCTTTCTGTCTATGTGTTGCCGGGGATTGTGGATCCAGATGGAGATTCCCTGACCTACCAGCTTCTGGAGGCTCCAGAGGGGACCCGGTGGCGTGGGGATACCCTGGTGCTGCCACGCCCGGATACCACAGGACGTGTGGCGGTTTCCCTGCGCGCAGAGGATGGTCAGGGAAGTTTTGCGGAGTTCAGGTTGACGTTCGCGGTGCGGCCTCTTCAGCCTGAGGGTCAGACCCCCCCACAGGAGTGAACAGAATCGCACCTGACCTGTGTACCTGTTACCTCTTGACCGGTCTTTGAGGGGCGTGTATCCTTCCCGCATGCAACAGAACGTGGGTCGCTGGTTTGTTCTTCTAATTGTTTTTTCTCCTCTTTACGCCCGACAGGCGCTGCCTCTACCCCGGGATGCACGCCAGCGTCTGGAGCCACGGCGTAGCGTGTTGCTGCGTGATGTTCGCATTCGCCGGCGAATGGAGCGTTTCCGTGAACTCCGGAGCACGTTGACCACAGCAGCCGAACGCCTTCTTGCCCATGCACAACCTGCGGATTCTCCGCTGGTGATGCGAATTCTTGCCATCCGTGTAGAATTTCAGAAAGAAGAACCCGACGATCCACTGACCACAGGCGATGGAACCTTCCGTTACACCCCTTCCGGAGATTCGGTTCTGGAAGTCAATGCATGCGGAGACACCCTTTACAACCCCTTTTATGAGCCTCCGCACACCCGACGTTATTTTGAACGCCAGCTGGAAGCGCTTGCCCATTATGTGAACCTCTGGACCTACGGCCGGGTTCGCCTGGAATGGCGAATTATCCCGGACACCTCTCTGGATGGTGCGGATCCCGAGACCCTGGCCTATCACCTTCCCCACACAATGCGTTACTATGGGGACACCACCCACTTTGAGCTGGGACTGGTCACCCTGGCAAGAGATGCCTTTTATGCCGCAGATCAGGATCCTACGGTCTCCTTTATGGACATCGACCGCAATGGCGTGGTGGATTACGACGAGGGGGTGTTCCCCCGGTACGTTATTTTCCATGCCGGGAGTGCCTGGCAGACCGATGCCGCCGGGGATAGCCCCTTTGACATTGCGGCAGTGACATTGCCTCCCGGGATTTTTGAATACTATCTGGGATTGCCTTTCCTGGTGCTGAACAATGGTCAGGACACGGTGTATGACGTGTGTTTGCTGCCCGAGACCATGTCTCAGGACAGCCAGGTGTTCCAGCTGCAGGGGACCCTGATTCATGAGTCCGGACACAACCTGTTTTTCCAGCCTGATCTTTACGATACCGGGCTGTATCCGCGAGGTATTGGTATCGGGGCCTGGGGTATCATGGGTTCTGGTGCCTATCTTTCCGTTCCCGATGCCATCCCTCCCGGACTCCTGGTCCCGCTCCCCAACGTGTGGGAACGCTACTGGGCGGACAGCATGTTGAGCCTGATCTGGAATTTCCCTTATGATTCTGCCCACAGCTTCCTGGGAACCATGCTTCGTGAGGTGGTCCCCTCGCCAGGTGGGGACACCCTGAATCTGTCTCCTGCAGCGGTGCTGACGGACAGCGCAGGCCAGTTTCTTCAGGATCCCTCCCTCCAGGTGCGTTTCGCCCGGATTCCCATCCATCCCGGCAGAGAATACTACTGGCTGGAATACCGCCGTGACAATCTTCCGGAGAATGATTCCACACTGGTGTGCCAGGGAGATACCACCCGGGCGCTGGTGTATGGTCGGTGGAAGGATGGTGTGGTGGTGCATTTCTACGGAGAAAATGACTATTTGCTTCCAGGCAATGGTTTGTTGATCTGGCAGGAGGATCGGGAAATCATTCGTCGGGAATATCCCACGAACACGGTGAATGCGGTGCGCCCCATGGGTGTGGATCTGGTGGAGGCGGATGGAATCCAGGATCTGGAATACGCCACAGGGAACGACGCAGAGTCCTATTTCGGTGGACCCCGGGATCCCTTTTACCGGAGCAACCAGGACCGGCTGAATGCCCATACCCGTCCCCGTGCAGAAGATCACGCGGGTGTCCCGCTGCCCTTTGAAATCCGGGTTCTTTCGGATACCGGTTCCTCTACCATGCGGGTTGCGATCCATTATGCCACCGGTCCTGCTCCGTTTCCCATTGTGCTTTCCGGAAAGGGGAGGATAACCCCCACGCAGGTCATGCCCGTTCCTGGAGGGTGGTGGCTTCTGGAACAGGGACGGTGGGTTCCGGATCCCCGGGATTCTCTGATTCTGCATCCAGAACAGG
>JALUJC010000173.1 GCA_027053375.1 Caldifarciminota bacterium | reverse complement strand
CCCTTCCTGGTCCAGGGTCAGAAAACTGGCGTGGTCCATACAGGTGCCGATGGCACGCAATGCAGCGGGATGCGCCCGCAATTCATGCACTACTTTCCGTTCATGGAGGTTGAAAAACTTGAGGCTGCCCTCGGTATCCCCCAGCAGCACGGTCATGCGCATGCGGTGGAAGGCGGCGGTGGTGAAGTGACCGGGGACTTCCAGCTGTTCCAGTATTTTCTGGTGTTTCAGGTCATAGAAATACAAAGATCCAGTGGCGGAAACCAAGACAAGCGTACGAGGAGAGACGAATTCCGCCAGGAGAAACCAGTGAGGTTCCAGTTTTCCTTTTCCCACCACTTTTTTCCCTTCTACATCCCAGATAATCAGGCCACCTGCGGCGTCCACCGACACCAGCTGTCGCTGATCTGGATGGATCCCCAGGGTGGTCACCCAGGAGGTGTGTCCTTTGAAGAGAAGCCGGGGTTTGTACGACACGGTGGACCAGATGCGGACATGTCCTTCGGCGCATCCCGTGGCAAACCAGCCTGTGGTGGAGGCCGCATAAGTGGTGACGATGCGCTTGTGGTGGGCATCCATCACTTTTTGTTCTGAGAATTGTTCAGGGTCATAGAGACGGAGGGTGTGGTCCGTCCAGGCCACCAGCAGTTCTCCGCTGGGGGTTACGCCGGTCATCAGGGGAAGGGAGCGTTCTCTTCGCATGCGTTTGACCAGTTTGATGGGAACGTTGCGGGAAGAGGTGACAGAATGATTTCCAGTATTGCCAATGTGGGGTCTTCGCCGCGCTGCAGAAGAGGATCCGTCGTCTGAATCTCCTGAGGGTTTCCGCAGGCGTTCCCTTCGGCTCCCCGTTTTCTTCTGACGTGCCTGTTTTCTGGCCTCACGCTTGGCCCGAATCCGTTCAAGCGCACTCTGCCCGCGTTCTCTCCGGGAAGGGGCGGTGACCCCTGCGGGTTGCACAAATGCGGAAGAAAGATCAATCCCTGTTTCATACAGACGGTCAATGAGTTCGTCTACCGTCTGGGGACGGTTTTCCGGTTCCAGTTCCAGAACCCACAGCACCACTTCCTCCAGCTTTTCTGAAATACGGGGATTCAGTTTGCGCGGAGGTACAAGCTCAATGCCCAGCATCCGATCGGGTGCGGAAGGCGGCACATGTCCGGTAAGCATCTCATAAAGCGTGGCCCCCACTGCGTACAGATCTGTCCAGGGTCCCAGGGGCATGCCCGCGGTGGACTGCTCAAGTGGAGAGTATCCCGGTGTGTACGTCCGGGGGGGCTCTTCACTCCCGATTTCAAGAACGGAACCAAAGTCAATCAGCACCACATGGTTGACGTTGGGGGGCATCAGCACATTATCGGGTTTGATGTCCATGTGCAGCAGGCCTTCCCCGTGGAGAAGTTTCAGCACTTCCAGCAGGTTCACGGTGATGCGCACGGCTTCCTTGTCCGGAAGCACACCTTTTTCCTGGATAAGCCGGGAGAGAGGGGGCCCCTCAATGAATTCCATCACAAAATAGGCCGTTCCATTCTCATCAAACACGTCGAAAACGGTGGGGATGCTGGGATGCTGGAAACGTGCAAGCGTGCGGGCTTCCACCAGAAATCGGTTTTTGATGCTTTCAAACCGTTTCTCGTCCAGGTCCCGGGGGAGAACCACCCTCGTCCCATCCCGGCGGCTTCCGTCCGGGAACAGTTCTTTCAGCACACGCCTTGCAAACAGCTTGGTATCTTCCACAAGGTAGGTCAAACCGAATCCGCCGTGCCCAAGGAGTTTCTGGATGGTGTATCGTTCGGCAATCACCGTGCCGGGAGGCAGCGCCACGGTTTTTTCCACCCGGCGCTCCAGCGGAGCGCCGCATACCATACAGTACTGCGCCCCTTCCGGATTGGGAGAACCACAACTGATGCAGAGCTGATCAGCCATTACCCCTCCACAACTTGAAAGATGAAGGTCAGGGTGGCGAAAGAGATGCGATCCCCGGGTTTCAGCGGGGTGGGTTTGAGGATCCTGGAACCCTGATTTACAAAGACACCATTGGTGGATCCCAGGTCTTCCACCCAGTACATGCCGTCTTTGAAGAAGATCCGGGCGTGTTTCCGGGAGACGTACTGCGCGTTGGGCAGACCGGAGAGATCAATATCCACGGGGCCGCTTTCGGGTGTGGTGCGCCCGATGAGCACTTCTCCCTGAAAGGAAAACCGGGTGGGTTCCCCTTCTCCTTCATAGATCAGTTCGGCGCGAGCCACTTCCTGAGGTACGGCGACCTGCGCACCAGTTCCCACTCCGGTCATGTCTTGATCCCCATCCCCCGAAACAGGAAGTTCCAGCTCTGTGGAATCATCCATCACCTCTTCGCTTTCCTCAACCACCACCACCTCAATGACCTCTTCCTCATCCATGGGCGATTCAGGAAGCAATTCCGCCGGTGCCGCTGTTTCAACCCGGTCCGCATTGCGGGATTCCTCCTGGACAGCGGACATCCCGGGTTCGGCAACCGGTTCATGCATCCAGCGGGTCTGTGATCTGCCCCCGGTCCGTGCGGAAGTTTCCAGCAGCTGACTGCCGCACTGGGGACAGAAGGTCAGAGCCTCCACCTCGATCCAACCACAGTTCGGGCACTCCATGTCCCCTCCTTTCTTTATGAAAAGGCCACCACAAGTGCGGTGGCGTTGTCTGAGCCCTCCCGTTCCACCGCAGTGCGGACCAGCCGACGGGCAAGCAACTGCGGTGACCCCCCTTCCTCAATCCAGCGGGAGAGCTCTTCCTCTTCAATGTGTTCCCATACACCATCGGTCAGCAGAATCCACCAGTCCCCGGGACGCACATCCACCACCTGAACCTCCAGCACCTCCCGGGGCAGGGTGGGGCTGGGACCCAGGGAATACAGCAGATGGTGACGCATGGGATGATGACGAATCTCCTCAGGTGTGGCTTCTCCTCTGCGGACCATCTCCTGGGCAAAGGAGTGGTCCACGGTGACCAGTCGTAGATTCCCCTTCCGGTAATGGTAGATCCGGGTATCCCCTACATGAAACACATACAGTTTTGGATGCTGAACCAGCAATCCCGCGAGGGTGGTCCCCATGGCCTCTTCCATGCTGCGATCTGGATGGTGCTGGTTCTCCTGAAAAATACGCTGATTGATCTCCACCAGCATATCCTTGAGTTGATCGGGGGAAGGTGGGGGGGGCAGTGTATGGAAAAACCGGGAAGCCTCCTCCACCGCGATACGGGAGGCCACCTCCCCCTCTTCTCCCCCCCCCATCCCATCGG
>JALUJC010000172.1 GCA_027053375.1 Caldifarciminota bacterium | reverse complement strand
GTGCGGATGCCGGGTCTCCCCCAGCTGGGGGTGTTGATCTGCTTTGAAGCCATTTTCCCCCGGTATGCCCGACAGCATGTACGCCACGGCGCCCGCATCCTGGTGAACATCACCAACGACGGATGGTTTGGACCCACCCTGGGTCCACGGGAACACTTTCAGCTTCACCGGTTCCGGGCACTGGAAACTGGCAGGGTGTATGTTCGAGCAGCACGTACCGGGATCAGTGGTTGGGTGGATGCCGCCGGAAACGTGCGGGATACGCTGGGATTGATGCATCGGGGCTTGAAGGTATACCGTGTCCCCCTTTACACCCACCGCACCCCCTACGTTCAGTACGGAGAAAGCATCTTTTTTCTGTTCGCGGTCCTGGGCCTCTGGATGTCCCTGGACCCTTTAAGAAGGAGGCAGGATGCATGATGGGCTGGTTTTTGCTCTTTTTTGTTCAGCGTTCTCCGGATGTGACGGTGTATCAGTGGATTCATGATGACTGGCGATCCCCCACAGCCACCACCGTGTTTGAAACGCTCACCCACTCCGGAGACGCGGGGACCTGGGCGCTGGGTCTTTTGAACTACGCAATTTTTGGAGACACCACAGCCTACCGCCACACCAAGACCGTCCTCCTGGGGAGTATGGTCCTGGCCAACGGGGTGGTCCTGCTGAAAGGGCTGACCAACCGCCAGCGTCCCACCGGCACCCACTCCCGATGGGAGTCTTCCTTTCCTTCCGGGCACACCGCACTGGCATTTTATACCGCCATGTATTTCTCAGAGGCCTATCCCCAGACGTGGATTCGTGCGGGTCTTTTCCTCTGGGCCTCGGGGGTGGGACTGTCCCGGATTTACCTGGGTCGGCACTGGCCCTCGGATGTTCTTGTGGGCGCCGTACTGGGGATGATCGGGGGGCACCTGGTCTATCGCCACCGGCAATGGTTTCTGTCGGTTCACCTCTATCCCTGACGTGCAGGGTCCTGAGAGGCTCCGAAATCTTAAAAACCGCGGGTTGATCTCCTGTTCTTTGCGGGGCATCCGTTCACCTGACAAACCCAACCAGGTGGAACCCCAAAAATTTGAATCTTCGCGCACAGGCCTGTATATTTCTGCCTTCTTTTATTTATCTAATTCTACAAACCAATATGGAGGCCCATCATGATGCTCTGGCTGAGCCTGCTGGCGATTGCGCCAGCAACCCCCTCTGTAAGTCAGGAAGCTGGAAGACAACGCCCCCCACTCCACCTGCTCAAACAGGATTCCATGAACGTGAGCTGGGTGGGGGCCTGGCCTTTTGGCCGCGCGCATACAGTGGCGGTAGACAGTGCCCGCAACCTTGTTTTCCTTGGTTCCGGGGGTGGGGTGCTTGTGCTGGATGCTTCCACACCGGGGAATCCGGTGTTTGTGTCCGATATCCGGACGCCGGGAGAAATATGGAATCTCTGGTACGAACCCGCGTCCCACACCCTCTTCATCGCGGATGGATCTTCCGGGTTGCGCATCTACGACATCACCACACCTTCCAGTCCTGTGGAGATTGGCATTGAGGACACACCGGGGTATACCTACACAGTGCGGGTGTCAGGAAGTTACGCCTACGTCATTGACGGAGATTCCGGATTGCGGATTCTGGATGTGTCCAATCCCGCAAGCCCCAGCGTGGTTGGAATCTATAATACCCAGGGATATGCGCTGGGAATTGCAGTCTCGGGAACCTACGCCTACGTGGCCGACTGGTACACAGGAATCCATATTCTGGATGTATCCAATCCCGCAAGCCCCAGCGAAGTGGGATCCTATGATCCACCGGGGAATGAACAGGGGATCACGGTTTCAGGAACCTATGCCTATGTGGCGAACTGGGACATGGGGGTGCGGATTCTGGATGTCTCCAATCCTGCAAGCCCAACGGAAGTGGGATTCTACGACACGCCAGGCTACACCTGGGACGTGGTCCTGAGAGGGAACCTCGCCTATGTGGCCGACGGAAATTCCGGACTCCGGATCCTGGACGTCACCGACCCCACCCAGCCCACAGAAGTGGGTGCCTATGTCAACCCGGGGTATACCTATAACGCCACAGTTTCCGGTGGGTATGCATACCTTGCGCATGGGGATGCAGGCCTCAGAATTGTGGACATCACAAATCCAACCAGCCCGGCGGAAGTGGGATCCTACTTGACCCCGGGGTTCGCCTACGACGTGGAGATCGCAGGGAACTATGCCTTTGTTGCGGACATTTTCCAGGGGATCCGTGTGCTTGACATCTCCAATCCCGCCCTTCCGGTAGAAGTGGGGTTTCTCAACACCCCCGGGGACGTTTATCAGATCAAAGTCTCGGGTAATTACGCTTATATCGCCGAGGCGGATGCAGGGCTCCATATCCTGGATGTGACCGATCCCGCGAACATGATGGAAGTATCTTCCTTGCCCACCATGGGATTTACCTATGGTGTTACGATCTCGGGAAACTACGCCTATCTGGCCGATGGGCAGAACGGTCTTGTGGTGGTGGACATCTCCAATCCGACAATCCCGATGGAAATTGGAGGGGTCAACACCCCCGGGATGGCCTATCGGGTTTCGGTGTCAGGGAACTATGCCTTCGTAGCAGATGCAGATTCCGGTCTACGGGTGATTGACGTTACCAACCCCTCCAGCCCGGTGGAGGTGGGTGCCAATATTTCGCAAGGATATGCCGAAGACGTGGCCATTTCCAGGAATTTTGCTTTCGTGGCAGATGGGGATTCCGGTTTGCGGGTGATAGACATCACCGATCCTTCCCAGCCCCAGCTGGTGAGAACGTATGCTCCACTCCAGTACGCCCTGCGTGTTGCTGTTTCGGGAACCACCGCCTACATCGGTGACTGGTACACAGGCATTCATGTTCTGGATGTGTCCAATCCCTCCACACCGGTGGAAACAGGGTACTATGTCACACCATCGCATGTCCAGGGTGTCCGGATCTCAGGGAATGATATTTTCGTCGCCGATCACGAAACAGGACTGCAGATCCTTTCGTATCCTGCAGTGGCTGTGGCAGAACAGCCTGTACCCCGTACCTCCACCTTTCACCTGATTCCCACGTCACCGACCACCTATCGTCTTGTGATTTCCCATCCGCTGGAGCGGCCCGGGGTGTTGACCCTCTTTTCGGCGAATGGACGGCGCGTCCGTGAATTCCATATTCAACAGGGCATACGGAAGATGTCCCTTTCTCTTCAGGGACTTCCACAGGGAATCTATCTTCTCCGGACACCCCTCACCGCCTTAACCCTGCAACTGC
>JALUJC010000171.1 GCA_027053375.1 Caldifarciminota bacterium | reverse complement strand
TCTCCCACTCCCCCATCCCCACCCTCTTGACAACACTCTGCCCGGGGTATATACTTTGCGTATCAAAGTTCTTTGGACCCATGTCTAACCTGGAGGAGATCATGCAAAACCAGCACACACAGGCATGGCGGGCGGCGGTGGAAACCGCCTATCGGGAGAAGGCACGCAGAGGGTTCCTCACCCACCTGGCCTTCTATCTGGTGTTCAACACCTTCTTCATTGCCCTCAACCTCAAAACGTCACCGGATACCCTGTGGTTTCTGTTCCCTCTGATCTTCTGGGGAATCTTTGTGGTGTTTCACGGGGTTCGCGCCGTAGGTCTGGTGGCCCACAGTGCCCGGGCTTTCTTCGGAGAAGTGCTCGCACACCTGGAGGAAGGGTCATGAAGAAAACATGGATGGGACTGCTTCTGGGCGCACTGCTGTCCACCCCCCTCTCGGCGGGAGAAAACGCCGGGGGGGTGGGATACTGGCTCACGGGGTTCGGAAATGCCTCGTTTTCCTCTCTGAACGACAGCCTGCAGGCCGCCGGGTTCCCCGTCGCCGCATCCAGCGGATGGCTCAACGGGGGTGAAGGTTACGCACTGATTAACAACGTGCTCATCGGTGGTGGGGGCTTCGGAATCAGCCTGGGGGAATCCTCCGCAGGTTCCTATGTGGGGCGCGCATCTTTCGGCGCGGGCTATTTTTCTCTGGGATATGCCCTGGCTGTGAAGGAATCCTGGCTTCTGTTTACCACCATGGGGCTGGGGGGCGGCGGATGGTCCATGTACATCCACGAACCCCGAACGGGAACCTATGGAGACCTGCTCCAGCAACCGGGCCAGTACCTTCACATCACAGCTGGCGGGGTGTTCACCCGGGTGGCGTTGACCGCCCTCTGGAACACCCGCTGGTTGCTGGTGGGACTCCATGCCGGGCTGGGATATCTCTGGAACCTCCATCAGGAAATCAACGAGAACACCCCTTCCACAGGTCCCCCCCTCAGCCAGCCCATGGCGTGGGTGGGCGTCACCCTGGGCGGAGGTGGATGGCGCATCGGCGGTGAACATGCTTCACCCAGTGAGGAGTGAACCATCATGAACCGTGAAGATCTCCAGAAAATCCTTAAAGAGGTGGATATCCTGCTGCTTCTGGCAGAACGGGGCCGGATGGAAGCCCGGTTTTTCGCCTGGCACATGTTCGTCTGGGGCAGTTATGTGGGTTTCAATATGCTCTGGGATATTCTGTCCCGTTTCATCTCTCTTCCCCTGCCGGGCATTCACTGGTTTCACACCCTGTTCCTCGCTTTCTTCTTCGCCACACTTCCCGAATCCGGATTTCTGCGTTCGCTTTTCTGGATCGGCGTCTATATGATCACCCTCGGGGTTTACCTCGCCACCCATTCCTCCATCTGGACGGTGGGGGTGCTGGTGTTCATGCTGGTTCTGGTCAGCTTTGCGGTCTATGTCCCGAAAGATCGCGAGCGAAGGGGCAACACCCGCCCCACCCTGTTCGGGTACATCGGGATGTTCTGGGGGATGATGTTCGGCTCTTTCTGGTGGGCGATCAGCCTTTTCCCCGAAGCCCGTACCATGCCGGTTTTCCTGCTCTGGATCACCCATGTGTTCGGCGGCGGTTTGCTGGCCAGCGTGGTCCTGCACCCTGGATTTTTCCTCACAGGTCTGTTGCTGATCTTCCTGGGACCGGTGCTGCTGAAACTCGGGGTGGTTTATCTGCTGGGCGGGTACGCCCTGGCCGGATGGGCGATGGCAGGGCTGGGACTCCGGATGTATCGTCATGATTCATGAACTGGACAGCACCTTTCATCACCGTGTACGGCTGGGCATCTGCAGTCTCCTGCTCCGCAACGGCCGAATGTCCTTTCATGAACTCAAACAGCATCTTCAGGTGACCGACGGGAACCTGGCATCCCATCTCCGAGTCCTGGAAAATGCAGAAGTGGTCCGTTTTGAAAAGACCTTCAAAGGTCGGCGACCGGTGACCTACTACGAACTCACCGACGAGGGTCGGGAACGGTTCAAAACTTACCTGAAGCACCTTCGGGAACTGCTGGGCGAAATCTCGGGCTGAACCTGTCAGAAAAATCTTATGGCGGGGGCGGTGGCCGCGGATCGGCGGGCACCGCCCCCGCGTTCCTGTATTGCGACTTCCCTGGAAAATCTATTCAACTGTACACGAAACGCTTTCCACAGATGCAGGAAGGAAAAAGAAGATCTTCTTCATACGTTCAGGCGCGCGTACCTGAGGTTATTTCATTCAGCGCTTCAAATCTTCACCCCACCCCGGAAGTGTTTTGCGCGGTGACGTACTTCCGGCTCGGGGGAAAACGTTCGCAGTCCCTGCGTCACAGCACACACCTGGTTTCCGGGTACACCGGCACCGACATCCTTTCTTGCATGTCATCCGGTCCAGCTCCCTGTGCGCCACCGTATCCTCCTCCTTTTCCTCCCTGGCTCGTCAGATGGAGGATACGGCACCTTTCGTGTATTTTACATGAGGCAAGGCGCATGCTTGACAGCCTTTCGCGGATCGCTTAAAATTCGCTTAAACACCGGGGCAGACCAGGACATATCGGGGAAAGATCCATGGCACACACACACGAAAAGGGACATATACATCCTTTTCAGGATCCGCGCCATCTGAACCGCGCCTTTGCACTCGGCGTGATCCTGAACTTTGGGTTTGTGCTGGTGGAAGCGGGGGTGGGGCTGTGGATCGGCTCGCTGGCCCTGATCTCCGATGCAGGGCACAACTTCAGCGATGTTCTCAGCCTCCTGCTGGCCTGGGGTGGCGCCCTGCTTGCTCAGCGTGAGCCCACCGAACGCCACACCTACGGGCTGCGGAAGGCCACCATCATGGCCTCCCTGATCAGCGCTGTGCTGCTGTTGATGGCCCTGGGAGGCATTGTGCACGAAGCCATTCACCGTCTCTGGAACCCCAAACCGGTGGAGGGCATGCGCGTGATCGTGGTGGCCTCCATCGGGGTGCTCATCAACACCTTTACGGCCCTCCTGTTTCTTTCCGGACAGAAACACGATCTCAACATCCGCGGGGCATTTCTGCACATGGCCGCCGATGCCGGCGTCTCTCTGGCCGTGGTTGTGGGGGGGATCCTGATGATGTGGACAGGCTGGCCCTGGGTGGATCCGGTGCTGAGTCTGGGCATTGTGGTGGTGATCTTCGTGGCCACCTGGGGTCTTCTCCGGGAATCGGTCAACCTCTCGCTGGACGCGGTCCCGCAGGGCATTGACCTTGCGGGAATCAGAACGTACCTCACAGATCTTGAACCGGTCGCCCAGATCCATGACCTCCATG
>JALUJC010000170.1 GCA_027053375.1 Caldifarciminota bacterium | reverse complement strand
CCTCCCGCCCGCCCGGGCGCCACCGGATCTCCCGCCAGTTCACGCTGAATACGCCCTCTTACCAGCGCATGGAGGGCAGGATACCAGCCAGCACGCATGATCAGGGGTAGATTTTTTCCAGCATTCGCGGGAATGGAATGGTCTCGCGGACATGTCGCACGCCAGTGATCCAGGCCACGGTGCGTTCCAGTCCCAGACCAAACCCTCCATGGGGAACGGTCCCGTATCGGCGCAGATCCAGATACCACTGATAGGGCTCAAGCGGAAGCCCATGCTCCCGTATACGCTGCACCAGGGTTTCGTAATCGTCTTCGCGTTCCGATCCGCCCACGATTTCTCCATATCCCTCGGGAGCCAGCACATCCACACAACGAACCCGGTCCGGACGCTCAGGATCCCGCTTCATATAAAACGCTTTCACTTCCGCAGGATAATGGGTGACCATCACCGGACGGTCAAAGGCTTGAGAGATCACGGTCTCCTCATCTCCCCCGAAATCGTCCGGGGGCGTAAAAGCCAATCCCGCTTTATGAAGGATCTCCACCGCCTCGTCGTAGGTGATTCTGGGAAAGGGTTTCTGAACCGCTTCCAGACGCGTGAGGTCCCGACCCAGCATTTCCAGTTCACGTCGCCGACGCTCCAGCACACGCGCGACCACATACACCAGAAGGTTCTCAATCAGATCCAGAAGATCCTCCAGCGTTGCGAACGCCCACTCCGGCTCCATCATCCAGAACTCGGTCAGATGCCGGCGTGTTTTGGATTTTTCCGCCCGGAAAGTGGGCCCAAAACAGTACACTTTCCCATGTGAGCAGGCCAGGGCTTCCATATAGAGCTGCCCGGACTGGGAAAGGTAAGCCGGTTCCCCGAAGTAATCCGTTCGGAACAGGGTGGTGGTTCCCTCCACCGCCATGGTGGTCAGGATCGGGGCATCCAGCCGAAGGAACCCTTCCTGATGAAGAAAATCCTCAATGGCACGCTGAACTTCGTCTCGAACCCTGAGAATGGCCCACTGCCTGCGGCTCCGGATCCAGAGATGCCGCTGAGCCAGAAGTTTGCCCACATCCGGAATGTTTTCTTCACGAACTTTGGGAATGGGATAGTCCGTCGTGGCCTGGATAACCTCAATTTTTTCCACATCCAGCTCCACACCTCCCGGCGCACGTGAATCCGCCCGCACCTTCCCTGTCACACGTACCGAAGATTCATAATAGAGGCGTCGCGCACGTTCAAAGGTTTCTTCGTCCACTTCCGCACGATTCACCACACCCTGAACGAACCCGGTTCCATCCCGGAGGATCAAAAACACGAGTTTCCCGGATTTCCTGCGGTTGGCAAGCCAGCCCCGAAGTTCCACCTTCTCCCCCACATGGCGGGGGAGATCTTCAACATACACCCACACGATGCCAGCTCCTTGTTGGGGAAAATGCGCTGACAAGGATACGGGGCAATGGAAGAAGGGTCAACGGATCATGTCGCGTTGCAACACATACGGACCCATCCGGTATCGCACAGGCAGGAACAGGGGCGTGTCCTTTACCTCAGGGAGTCCAGTGGCTGTGCTGTACGGAAAAGTCCAGATCCCGGTTGCCTCACCTTCCGGTGCGGGTCAGGGTCCACTGGAAAGGGCACATGCTTCTTTGACCGTATGAAAAGCACGCCATATAATTGACTTTGGTGCGCCGGGGCGGGATTTTCCTGAACCCGGTAAAAGGAGGTACAATCATGTCTCAGCAGCCTGAAATTATTCGTGGGATGCAGGGTGTGGTTTTTACCATCTCCAACGTGAGCGCCATCAATGGGCAGGAAGGAAAGCTTGTCTATCGCGGCATCCCCATTGAGGAGCTCGCCGAACACTCCACCTTTGAGGAGGTGTCCTTCCTCCTGATGGAGGGCCGGTTGCCCAGAAAGGAGGAACTGGAAGCCTTCAACCGGATGTTGAAAGCGCATCGTGCCCTTCCCGGTGAAGTGGTGGATGTCCTGAAAAAGCTTCCCAGCAACACACACCCCATGGATGCCCTGCGCACCGGTGTGAGCGCCCTGGCGGGTTTTGACCCGGACCTGGGCGATCCCATTGAGGGCATGGCCCTGATGGGAAAGGACGAGGAAGCGCGGAAAGCCTACTGGGAAAAGGGCAAACGCATGGGGATCCGGATGATCGCCGCCTTCCCCACCCTCGTGGGAGCCTGGGAGCAGATCCGGAACGGGAAGCAGCCCGTGGAACCCCGGGATGATCTCAGCCACGCCGGCCACTTCCTCCACAGCATGCTTGGAACCGTGCCCTCCGACACGGCCACCCGTGTGATGGATGTGGCGCTGATCCTTCACGCAGCCCATGGAATGAACGCCTCCACCTTTACCGGCATCGTGATTGCATCCACAGCGTCGGACATGTATTCCGCCATCACCGGGGCCATCGGTGCACTGAAGGGACCGCTTCACGGGGGTGCCAACCAGCAGGTGCTCCGTCAGCTCCGCGAGATTCAGGAGATGGGAGGTGTGTCTAAAATCCAGGAATGGCTGGACAATCTCCTGTCTCAAAAGGGCCGTGTGATGGGGTTTGGTCACCGGGTGTACAAAGCCTATGATCCCCGCGCCCGAATCCTGAAGCGCTGGGCAGGCGAACTGGCGAAAGAACAGGAAAAAGAACTCTATGAAATTGCCGTAAAACTGGAAGAGATCAACATCCAGAAACTGGGACAGAAAGGGATTTTCCCCAACGTGGACTTCTACAGCGGACTGGTGTACGGTGCCCTGGGAATCCCTGTGGATCAATTCACCCCGATCTTCGCCGTCGCACGCGTGTCCGGCTGGGTTGCCGACATCCTGGAATACTGGAAAGACAACCGGCTGATCCGTCCGAGAGCCTATTATGGCGATCAGGTCTGGGATCGGCCCTATACGCCTGTTGAGGAGCGCGGATGACGCTTTTTCTCACCACACTGCTTCTGGCTCCGTTCAGCACCCCTGCGCCCCTGGCCGGGGCGCAGGGGGTGCCCTTCACACCCCGGTATACCCTGGAACTGCCTTCCTGGACCCTGAATGAACCAGGGATTTCCTTCTGGTTCGGAGGAAACGCGACCCTCTGGGAGCAGGAACGTGCCACGCCGATCTTTGATCCCTTTGATCAGACAGCAGGCTGGACCCCCGTGTCCCATGTGCGCACGCTGTTTTCCTTTCATCCAGAACTGGGATTTGTGTGGGCACAGGGACCCTGGACAATGAGCGTGGGGATGGATCGACGCTATACGCTGGACCAGGAAGACCGATGGAAGGTCTACCGTCCCGACTACACCATCCAGGAAGAAGGAGTGCGTATCTCCCGTGGTGAACTGAACCGAATCCGCATGACCGCGGGGTATCGGTG
>JALUJC010000169.1 GCA_027053375.1 Caldifarciminota bacterium | reverse complement strand
GGCCAGAGGCTGGATTTTTGCGCCCAGGCAAATAGCTTATCCGAACGAATCAGGGCCAGTCCCCCTCCGGGAAATTGCACCACCTCATCGGCAATATCTTCCAGCCGAACGACGGGTTTTTCTTTTACCGGATCCATCGAAGGTCTCCTTTTCGCAGAGCATAAAACCATCCCAGGAGGAGAATGCCCAGGAAGATCACCATTTCCCAGAAAGCAAGGATGCCCAGATTCCCCAGTTCGCGTACCCAGGGGAAAAGAAAGGCGGCTTCCACGTCAAAAAGGAGAAAGAGGAGTGCAATCAGATAAAATCCCACGGGGATCCGGGCACGCGCGGTTCCAAAGGGTTCCTCTCCGCACTCGTAGGTTTCGTATCGTACCTGAGGCGGGCGTTTGGCCCGGTAGCGCATCCAGGCAGCCACACCCACCATCCCCAGGGCAATGGCCAGGCTTACCACCGCGTGCAGGGCCAGTCCCACATAGGGTTGCGGTGCGCTCATGCCGTTCCTCCTGCGAGTTCAACGGCTTTCTGTGCGCCTTCTGCCATGGTCTCCACCGTGATCAGCGGCAACCCCGAGGAAGCGAGCATGGAACGGGCTTCGGCCTCGTTGGTGCCGGTGAGACGAATCACAACGGGTTTTCCTTCCAGCTTTGTTTTCATCTGTTCAAAAGCCTGAATCAGCCCTCGTGCCACGTCATCGCAGCGGGTGATCCCTCCAAAGATGTTGAAATAGATCACTTTCACGCGTGGATCCCGAAGGATGATGTCCAGCGCTTTCACCACCTTTTCGGGGCGAGAGCTGCCGCCGATATCCAGGAAGTTGGCGGGTTCGCCGCCATAATACTTGATCACGTCCATGGTGGCCATCGCCAGTCCCGCACCGTTCACGCAGCACCCGATGTTGCCGTCCAGGCGCACGAAGGAAAGGCCCGCCTCACGGGCTTCCAGTTCTTCCCTGTTCTCATAGTCCATGTCCCGGCGGCGCTCCAGGTCCGGATGGCGGAACAGGGCGTTGTCATCCAGGAGGATCTTGGCATCCACCGCGACCAGTTCCCCCTGCGCGTCCAGAACCAGGGGATTGATCTCCACAAGCGTGGCATCCAGGGTACGGGCAGCATGAAACAGCGCCTTGAGAATCCGGGCACCTTTGAGCGCGAGTTTCCGGTCATCGAAGAGCCAGAAGGCCAGTTCCCGCGCCTGAAAATCCGCCAGCCCATCCCGCATGGACACAGGAAGTTTCTGGATGGCTTCAGGGTGGGTGCGTGCCACTTCTTCGATGTCCACACCGCCTTCTGGAGACACCATCAGGGTCAGCGTCTGGTTGCGACGGTCGAGCACGATCCCGGTGTAGTATTCTTTCTGGATATCCACGGCCACGGCGACCAGAAGTTTACGAACCGGAATCCCTTTGATCTCCATGGAGAGAATGGCCCGACCCTTTTCCAGTGCCTCTTCCCGGGTGGAAGCAAGTTTGATTCCCCCGGCTTTGCCCCGTCCTCCGACAGGCACCTGGGCTTTCAGAACCACGGGGTACGTCTGGAGCTGGTCCAGGGCACGGGCGAGTTCTTCCTCATTGTGTACGAGGATACCGGTTTGCACGGGAAATCCAAGAGAAGAAAGCACCTCTTTCGCCTGATACTCGATGAGCTTCACGCGATTCCTCCTGTTGGGGAAAACAGATTTCTTGCGAATTATACAGGCGTCTCACAGAAAATTCAAACCAATCGCCCATGAGATGGGGAAAAGCGCAACTTTTCCCCCACGCCTTCCCGGTGGAGCGTCTGTCCGGAGATTGCGCACGGTTTATTAATCATTATTCTCAAATCTGGGATTTTTGCGGTGCCGGGATGGGATCCTCACGTGTGCATTTGCGTTTTGTGGGAAGAATATGTACAATTATAGAAAGCACCAAACCAGAGGAGGACAGGCCCATGGGTGCCCGTATTTTGATTCTCGGTGGTGGAAGCGGCGGCCTGGTCGCCGCGAACAAACTGGCCAAGGCGCTCCGTGGAAAGGGACACACCATCACAGTGGTGGATCGCTCTCCCTTCCACTATTTCCAGCCCTCCTTTCCCTGGGTTGCCCTGGGATTCAAAGAACCGGAAGAGATTCGACGCCCCCTCCGGAACCTGGAAAAGAAGGGGATCCGATTTCTCCAGGACGAGGTGGTGGCCATTCTCCCGGAAGAGCGCCAGGTGCGCCTGAAAGCGCAGGGTTCTCTTGCGTACGATTTTCTTGTGGTGTCCCTGGGGGCAGAACTGGGGCCGGATCTGATGCCTGGATTTCATCTGGCCCATCATCCCTGGAACGTGGAGGGCGCACTTCGGATGCGGGAAGCCCTGGCAAATTTTGAGGGTGGACGGGTGGTGATCTCGGTCTCGGGACCCTATTACCGCTGTCCGCCTGCTCCCTATGAGGTCGCCGGTCAGCTGGATTTCAATTTCAAGGCCCGACGTATCCGGAAAAAGACGGAAATTGTGATCGCCCATCCCAACCCGGTTCCCCTTGCAGGAATGGGACCGGCAATCAGCGGGCTGATCATGGAGATTCTGCAGAGCAAGGACGTTCGGTTTGAGGGAAATTTTCACGCAGTGCGGATTGATCCGGAGAACAAAACCCTTCATGCCCGTGATGGAAGGGCGCTTCCCTTTGATCTTCTGGTGATGGTTCCTCCGCACAAACCGAACCGACAGGTGCAGCATCTGGGGCCCACGACCCCCGAAGGGTTCCCGGTGGTGGATCCGGACACATTCCGTTCTGTGAAATACCCGGAAATCTTTATGATTGGAGACATGGTGAATCCCTCGCTAAACCTCCCTCCGGCTGGTGTGGTGGCGCATTTCCAGGCGGAGTTTGTGGCCAACGAAATTGTGGCAGAGGTCAAGGGGGCGTATATCGGGGAAAGTTTTACGCCAGTGGCCATGTGTATCATGGATTTCGGGGATGACGCGGTGTTGCCTATGTGTGATTTTACGAAAATTCTTACCCTGGAAGGGCCACCCTCCTGCGGGGTCCTGGGGCGGGGGAAAGCCGTTCGGGTGGCCAAGATGCTTTTTGAGTCCCTCTGGTTTGCAACCCTTTTGAACTGAACGCGGAGGAGGATCCGCATGGAAGCACATGATCTTTTACAGGATGAAAGGAAACGTCAGGCGGTGGAGGAAGCCCTGGAGGTGCTTGTCCGCCTTCAGGAGAGTGGTGCCCTGAAGCTTCTGGACGATGCTTCGGAGATCCTGCTGGATTCTGTGTCCTATCTTACCGATCCCAAACTGTTAAAAATATTTTCAAACATCGCCTATTTTCTGCATATGCTGGAGCTGCTGGAGCCCACCATCTTCACGGTGATGTTCAACCATTTTGCCGAGGAGATGTCCAGGGAGTTTACGCCCGAACGGATG
>JALUJC010000168.1 GCA_027053375.1 Caldifarciminota bacterium | reverse complement strand
TCATCGTTGATCTCCTCTCCGGAACGGGAAAGGAGACGCGCAAGTTCTGGATCTTCTTTTTTTACCGCATTTTCAATGGGAAGACCGTGGTTGTCCCATCCAGGAACAAAAGGCGCCCGAAAACCCTTGAGATGAAAGAACTTCACGTAGACATCCTTCAGGATTTTGTTCAGCGCGTGGCCCAGGTGGATATGCCCGTTGGAATAGGGGGGGCCATCATGCAGGACGAAGACAGGGGCATCCTGCCGCATTTCCAGCATTCGTTTGTACAGATCCATTTCCGCCCAGCGCTGCTGAATCTCAGGCTCCCGTCGGGGCAACCGACCCCGCATGGGGAAAGATGTCCTGGGCAGATTCAGTGTTTCCTGATAGGGATTCTTGGACGCACGACCCTGACGTGTCATGAATGGTCTTCCTCCTCTTCTGCCCTGATCTCAACGGGGGTCAATACCAGTTCCTCCACCTGAATTCCCGGAGGAAGGTGAAGCACAGCCTCCAGCAACCGGGCCACGTCTTCTGCGCGCATCATCCAGGAACGATCCTCACCGGAAGGGAGAAAGGGATCCCAGATGGGCGTATCCACGGCCCCCGGTAGCACCACTTCCACGGCCACCCCTTCTGGATTCCATTCCGGCCGCAGGGCACGGGCCAGGCCCACCAGGCCGGCTTTGGTGGCCCCATAGACACTCCATCCCGGGAACCCCCGTATGGCTGAAACTGAACTCACAAGAAGCACCCGTCCTCCGGGTTTCCGAATTCGGGGATACACCGCACGCAGCGTATGCACGGCACCGGTAAGGTTCACCTGGATCATGGATTCCACCGCCTGCACAGACATCCGGGGGAGGGGCCCGGTCGAGGCGATCCCCGCATTGTACACCACACCGTCCAGCCATACCTCCTCAGAATCCAGCAACTCACGGAGATGGGTCAGAGATCCTGGATCCCGGACATCCAGACGGACCACCCGGAGATCGGGATGTTCAAGATTCATCGCTTCTGGACTTCGGGTGGTGGCCCATACACGATCCCCGGACGCAAGCAACACCTCCACCAGCGCACGGCCAATCCCTGTGCTGGAACCCACGACCAGAAACGTTCGCATGTTACTCATTGAGATGGAAGGGACGTCCGATGTGTGCAAGAAATTCTTCACGGGTCCTGAGATCTTCTTTGAATGCCCCCAGCATGGCGCTGGTGACCATCTTGTTGCGGGGTTTGCGCACACCGCGCATCACCGAACACAGATGAATGGCTTCCAGCACCACCGCCACACCTCGCGGATGCAGGAGCTCCTGAAGAGTCTGTGCAATCTCCACCGTCATGCGCTCCTGAATCTGTAGACGCCGTGCATACATATCCACAATCCGGGGAATCTTGGAGAGGCCGATCACTTTTCTGTCCGGAATGTACGCCACGTGAGCAACGCCGAAAAAGGGAAGCATATGGTGTTCGCACAGGCTGTAAAAATCAATGTCTTTCACCACCACCATCTCGTTGTAAGGTGTCTCAAAGACGGCGTTGTTCAGGATGCTCTCGGGAGACATCCGGTACCCGGCCAGAACTTCCCGGTACATGCGAGCAACGCGGGCGGGCGTATCCCGAAGTCCTTCCCGCTCGGGATCCTCGCCCACGGCCTCCAGAATAGCACGAACAGCTTCCTCAATTTTTCGGGAATGCATGGGAATTGAATTATACTTTTTCAGAGGGGGCCTGTCAAAATTTGCTCATCCCGTCTGCTTCTTGATAGATGCTGACTTGACACAGGATCTTTCCAGCCTGTACAATGCAGGCTGCGGGGATCACAAACAAGGAGGACAGCGATGCACTGGATGCTGATCGCCCTGCTTGCTGCAGGGTTGTATAACCCCGACAATCTGCGAACCCACAAAGTGGTGATTACACGCTGGACAACCGGGGAATTCCCTATTCCTAACAGTCTGGAAGCCTCACGCCGCCTCTTCGTCGGGGAACTGGCCAAACACGGAATTCTCAATGTGAAAGAAGTGAAAGATGCATGCGAAGACGTGGAATGTGGGATTCGTGTTGCCACCAGGGAAGGTGCCCGCTACGCCATACTTGTATCCATCAACGAACTAATGGACAGAAAATATTTCGTAGATCTACGGGTCGTGGATGTGGAGAACGATGAACCTGTCTTCATTACCCAGTACACCATGCAGAGTTTTGCCGAATGGGACCGGATGATTAAAGTTCTGGCAACCTCGGTCGCCACAGGTGTGCAGGCAGAACAGATTCTCCGGGAAGGGTGGAAACGTAAACCCAAAATGGCGTTCAGTTTTCGAGGTGGATACAACTATTTTGTGGGAACCAACTCTTACCGCCGGTACACACGCACAGGTCAGAGTTTCGCGGAACCGCAGCCACAGCGTGCTTTCAACATGGATATTGTGTTTAGCTATTTCATGGGATCACAGCTCTTCTTCGACCTGGATTTCCGCGTCGAAATGATCTACCGGGGCTTGCAGATCATGTTCCCCTTCAACTATATTATCCTGAAAAATCAGGGGACCTGGGTCTTTCTCCAGGCTGGTCCCCTCTTCGGTTTCGGACCCACCCGTGAAGGGCTGGAGGGAGACTGGTGGCAGTCCAGCCGCGACGGGATGGGGTTTGTCGCAGGTACAGGATTGATCCTGTTCCCCACCTACAATTTTAACGTTCTGGGTGGACTCCGCTACACCCATCTTTTTAATAACATTGGGGATCGAGGATACCAGATATACTTCGGGTTGATGTGGTCCCCCGTCCTTATGCAGTAACGGCGCTGGAGGGGACCGTTTCCCCGGTCCCCTCCAAATCGGACTTCCGGGTCCGGTTGAAGGGATTGTACTGCCCCTGTATACTTCCCACACCATGATAAGCTGGGGATGGGTGATTCTGTTTGCCGCGCTGGTGGTGGAGGATTCTGTTCACGTGTTCCCTGATCCCATTCCGGAAGGGGACACGGCACGTGCTTTTTTTATCCTGAAAAATGATGGGAAAGACACCCTGTGGGTGGAAAGTATCCGTCCGGACTGTGGCTGTACCACAGCTCCCCTGAAATCCAGGGCAATTCCCCCTGATGGAATCCTTACCCTTCCCGTAGAATATCACACGCTGGGCCGTCCCGGTCCTTTTGAGAAAAAGATCTGGGTCCACACCTCGGATTCCTCGCATCCGGTGGTGGTGCTGCGTATCCGTGGCGAGGTACGCCCCACCCCCAAACCCGTCATCCATATCCTGAACCGCCGGGTGGACCTGGGGAAGGTGCGTACGGGCGATACGGTACGCATTTCCCTTGCAATCCGAAATGAGGGAGAACGGGATCTCCATATCCAGCGGGTGAATCTTCCAACCGGTGATTTTACCCTCCAGTCCTCCCTTCCCCTCACCATCCCACCGGGCAGGGTGGACACCCTGCATATCCGTTTTGTTCCCACAAAATACGGGCTTTTTCAGAACGTGCTTGAGGTCTATTCCGACGACCCCTGGCGTCCCTCCCGTTTCGTGGGCATTCAGGCACGCGTGCGTGCTTCAGAGTCGGAACCTACCCCATCAAATCGGTGAGTTCATCAACGGTGGCTGGAAGGTTTTCTCGTAGCTCATGAGGAAACGGTGTTAACAAAAGGAGCGGTGCGCATGCATGAACGGGCTGTTGTGAACGGTAAACTGGTCAGGGCGTATACCTATATGGCCATGGTGGGCATTGTGATCCCGCTGTTTTTCGCCCTGATCATGTCCGCAAAACTGGTGTGGCCGGACTTCTGGGCCGTGTCGTGGCTGCAGTTTGCCAGGCTCCGGGTCTTTCACACCAACGGCGTGATCTATGGATGGCTCGGTCTCTCCTTCATGGCCATCCTGCATTACATTGTTCCCAAGATGTCGGGGAGGCCCCTTCTTTCCGAACGCCTCTCCTGGGTGACCCTCTTTCTCTGGATCCTCGCCCTCACCGTGGGACTGGGCGCAGAGCTTGCCGGAAAAATCCAGGCTGTGGAGTATGCGGAGTTCCCCTGGTACGCCGATATCCTGTTCGCTCTGGCCTTTGTACTGGCAGGAATCAACATGCTGGGAACCATCTTCCGCTCCGGAGAAAAGCAGCTCTATGTGAGCGCCTGGTACTTCATTCTCGGCTTCGCCTTCACCACCCTGAACTTTGTGATGGCCAACACCATCTCGGCCTACGCCGCACCTGGCGCGGCCGGTGCCGCCATCACGGGGTTGTGGATCCACAACGCCGTGGGACTTTTCATCACACCGCTGGGCGTGGGCATTGTCTACTATATGCTTCCTATCATCCTGAAAAAGCCCATTTACAGCCACCTTCTGTCCCTGATTGGTTTCTGGACCCTGGCTTTCTTCTATCCCCTGGGGGGGAGTCACCACTATTTCTTCAGCCCCATCCCCTGGTGGGTCCAGATCCTGGCGGTTCCCCTGACCGCCGTGCTCTTTGTGGTGGTGGTCACCGTGGTTTATAACTGGGTCATGACGCTGAAAGGATCCTGGCACCAGGTGCCTAAGAGTGTGGCCCTGATGTTCATTGTAACGGGAATCATTGCCTACATGACCACCTGTACCCAGGGACCCTTCCAGGCATTCCTCAGCGTACAGAAGGTGATCCACTTCACCGACTGGGTGGTGGCCCATGCCCACCTCGCACTGCTTGGAGCTTTCACTTACTTTAACCTGGGATCCCTGATCTACATCTGGCCCCGCGTTACGGGGAGGGCGTTCTACAAACCTTCCCTCAACTGGTGGGGTTACTGGTTGATCACGTTCGGGTTCTATGTGTTTTATTTCGCCCCGCTCACCATCCTGGGCGTGGTACAGGGTGCGCTCTGGCAGTCACTGACTCCCTTTGCAGAAGTCATCCGGGTTTCGCTCCCCATGTGGTTCATGCGACACCTTGGCGGCTGGTTCATCTACGCGGGACTGCTGATGATCGCCTTCAATCTGTGGAAAACCGCCCGCGCAGGACGTCCACTTGAGACACCCACGGACGAGGCAGACCTGCACGCCCTGCATGCAGCCCGTCACGCGTGAGGAGGAGACACCATGAAACGGCTTGAAAAATTCCAGACACTTTTCCTGGTGGCCGGCATCGGCTTTTTCCTGATCTCATTCATTGGGATGGGACTCGCTCCCTGGACCACGCTGAAAGGGCTTCAGCCCCCTCCCGGGTATCAACCCTATTCTGAGCTGGAAAAAGAGGGTCGTACCATCTATATGGAGGAGGGGTGCTGGCACTGTCATACCCAGTTCGTGCGTCCCGTATCCAACGAACCGTTGTATTACGGGCCGGTTTCCAGCGCGGCGGAGTATCTCTATGAGGTGCCGCAGCTCTTTGGCACCCGCCGGGTGGGACCGGATCTCTGGCGGGAAGGCGGAAAACGAACGGATGACTGGCATTACGCCCACCTGTACAATCCCCGGTTCACCGTCCCCTGGTCGGTTATGCCCGCCTTTCCCTGGCTGTTTGAGAAGAAAGACGGCAAGATTGTGCCGACCCGGCGTGCAAAGGCGCTGGTTGCCTACCTGCAGGCTCTGGGTCGGGATAAACGTCCTCTGATGGATCGTCAGGACTCCCTGTTTCGTGCTACCTTCCGGGTCTCCTCTCCACCTCCACGAACCCAGGAACTCCTGGACCGTGGACGAACGCTCTTCATGAGGGAATGCTCGGGGTGCCATGGAGAGAAAGGCGATGGACAGGGGAAAGCCCGTCCTTTCCTTGCACCGCCTCCCAAAAACCTGACCACCGTCCATCCCACCCTGCAATACACCTTCACCGTGCTGACGCTGGGACGCCCCGGCACATCCATGCCGAACTTCCGGCAGTACCCCGATCGGGATCGGTGGGCACTGGCGTACTACGTAGACTTCCTGTTTAAGAACCCTCCCATTCCGCCCGAGGCACCCCAAAAAACGTCTGAACTCCTCGCCCTGGGGCAACAGCAGTATGATCAGCTCTGCAGTTCCTGCCACGGGCCTCAGGGACTTGGTGATGGACCTGCAGCCGCCGCGCTGAAACCGAAGCCCGCCATTTTCCCGAAACTGCGACCCAGCGTGATGCATGTCTGGAATACGCTGAAGTCCGGGGTCCGGGGAACCGGGATGGTTTCCTATGCATCCCTTCCGGATTCCGTCCGATGGGCCCTGGCGTACTATGTGGAAGAGCTCACGAAAGGGAAGGTTCCTCCACCCGCGCAACCCGCACCTCCTGCGCCTTCCCCCGCGGCGACGAGCAAACCTTCAGCGCGTGCAACCACAAAACCCGCATCCAATGCACCCGCGCCCACACCTGAGCTGCTTGCACGCGGGAAACAGCTCTTTGCCCAGACCTGCGTTCCCTGCCATGGAATCAACGGGGATGGAAAAGGTCCCGCGGGTGCCGCACTGAACCCACCCCCGGCGGATTTCACAGATAACCAGTGGCTCTCCGGGACCGGCAAGGTGGAGGAGATCTTCCAGACCATCACCGACGGCCGTCCCGGCACCGCCATGGCTCCGTACAATTTTCTGCCGGAAAAAGACCGCTGGGCGCTGGCCTATATTGTGAAATCTTTCAGTGACCCGGCACTCCGGAAGAAAATCCCATGAGACGAGGATGGTTTTGGGGCCTCGCTGGGGTCGGGCTTTTCTGGGCCCGACCCCTCCTGGCCTGCCCGTTCTGTAATGTGGATGGCCCGGCAACCCGAGCTTTCCTGGGTGTGGTGTTCGGGACCTTCTTCCTGAGTGCACTGTTTATTCTTCTCTGGGCGATCGGTCGGGCCGGAGACGAGGAAGTGGAAGCACCGGCTCACCGGATGCTGGAACATGAGGAGGCCTTTACGGTACGCCTCCATGGAGGGAAACCGGATGATCGGTGATCTTGCACAGTACTGGGCAGCCTTTTTTATCGGTGTGGCGGCCCTCGGCGGTATTGGTGGTCTGTTCCTGTGGGCCTGGCTCTCTGGCCAGTTTCGAGACGTGGAGGCACCTGCACGGCGGGTGCTGGAGATGGACGAAGAAACAGGAGTGCGATCATGACGCCACAGGAAGGGAAGAAAGACGGAAGCATGCCCTTCTGGCTGGGGATGCTCTGGGTCATCGCCCTGCTCTGGATTGCCGGCTATGTGATCCTGGGCATGCTGGGTTCCTCCCCCTTCACACCCTCGGGGTGAGGATGGTCCACCGGGAAAGCGCGCCACGCGCCTTCCCGGATGGGGGGTAAGGGTGTCGCTCCTGGACCGCCTGATTCAGCGAATCCGCGAGGAGGGACCGATTCCCTTTCACCGGTTCATGGAGCTTGCTCTCTATGACCCCGAGGAAGGATACTACACCCGCGCGGACCGTAAGCTGGGCCGCGCGGGTGATTTTTACACCGCCGTTCACGTACATCCTCTGTTTGGCTGGACCCTGGCCCATCGTGCAACCCGGTTCCTCACCCGGCTGGATCACCCTGTTGTGGTGGAAGGCGGAGGTGGAGATGGGCACCTTGCAAAGGATATCCTGACATACTGGCAGCGGGAATTCCCCGATCTTCTGGATCGGGTGGAGTACTGGATTGTGGAGCGATCCCCTGCGCTGAGAGCCCATCAGGAAGACCAGCTATCAGCGCTCAAAGAACATGTACGGTTTGCTTCCTCCCCCACACAGCTTCCTCCTTTTCGGGGATGGTTTCTGGCCAACGAACTACTGGATGCCTTCCCGGTCAGGGTGTTCCGCGTTACAGAAACCGGGGTGCTGGAACGGCACGTGGGGATTGAAAATCACCGTCTCGTGTGGGTCGATCTCCCTGTGGATCACGGAATCCTTGAAACGCTGGGATCTCCAGCATTCCCCGGTATGGTGGTGGAAGTTCCGGTGGGATGGGAAGAATTCCTCCGACCTCTCTGCAACCGCATGCGCGAAGGGGAAGGATGGTTTCTGGATTACGGAGAACGCCGGAATGTGCTGAGGCAGCGATACCCCGAAGGTACACTGATGGCCTATCGTCAGCATCGCGTTTCCGGGGACGTCCTCCATACACCCGGGATGCAGGATATCACAGCTTTCGTGGACTTTGATCTGCTGTTTTCGCTTCTTGAAAAACTGGGTTGCCGTGTGTTGCCTCTGGAACGACAGGACCGGTTTCTGATGGACGCAGGGATTCTTGAGGTGCTGCAACGATACGAGCATCACCATCCCGATGGAGCGACACGCGCACGCCTGGCGATGAAAACCCTGCTGTTTCAGTTTCCGACCTTTCGGGTTGCTCGTTTCCAGAAGAACGCCAGGCCACCAAGGAAGGCATAGAGCGCCAGCGACTCCCACATTTTCAGCGGGCGGGGAAAGGCCCACCATCCTCCCGCACTCCAGCGAAGCAACACACCCAGAAGATCAAGTCCCCGTGAGGACAGATAGGCAAACGGCGAACCATAGGGCAGAAGCCCCAGAACCCCTTCTGTTAAAATCAAACCCGTGAGGGGCACTGCTGCCAGGTTGATCAACGGGCTCACCCAGGATACCCCACCCTGGAGCATCCATAACCTGGGAAGCACCGCAAGGTTGGCCGCAAGCGTGACCGCCATCGGACGAATTCCCCACCGTGAAATGATCCCTGTATTCTCTGAAAAGGCAGGCAACACCCAGAGAATGCCCGCCGTGGCGAGAAAGGAGAGCTGAAACCCGAGGTCCCCCACTGCATGCGGTGTCAGAACCAGGGAAAGAAGCAGGGCAGCGCCCCATCCATCCCAGGGAGACAGGGGCCGTGGCCGCAGAAGGGCAAGCACCCAGAACGTGAGCATCCAGAGTGCACGAAGGAAAGAAGGGGGGAAACCCACCAGCCACCCCATCCCCCAGACCATCCCAAGAGGTGCAAGGAAAAGCCAGGGGAAGGGGAACCCCACCGTACGCGCCAGCAGCAACCCCAGTCCCATCCAGAACCCCACATGAAGTCCCGAGAGGGCAAGAAGATGCATCAACCCCGAACGACGGAACTGATCCCGCATGCTGGCCGGGAGATCCCCCCGATATGCAAGCAGCAGAGCTTCAAGGATGGCACGGTCCCGCTTACGGGGATACTGTTGATGAATCCGCCGGTAAAGCGTTCGCAACAACCGACCGCGAATGCCTGACAGGGGGAGGGTATCCACGGCCACACCCTCCAGAAGCGCACTTCCAGGGGATACCGGACGAAGACGCCCCACCCAGCGCACCACTCTCCCGGGGGGTGCTTCCGGAACCCTCACAAGACGAAGGGGTGAAGGGAAGCGGATCTCCGGTTTCTCTCCCCGGACCAGGAAAGCCCCCTGCTGTATCCAGATGCCCGGTGCCTCCGGGGGTGAAGGCTGCAGAACACGGGGCCATCCGTATGCCCAGCCCACAAGAAACACCCAGACCAACCATCCCCAGCGTTTCCCACGGAAGACACCCACGGTTCCAAGAACAAGTCCCGGAACCAGAATCCCCATCCCCCAGGACAGGGGAATCCACCGGCCGAACACCAGGCCCGTAGCAAAACCAAGAGAACTGAGCAGAATCGGGGAAGGCTTCACGTGGGACGTTTCATCCGTAGCCGATCCTTCCCGGTCATCCAGAGCACACCGCCCGGGAGCGAGGCACTCATTGAAAGCAGGTAATAGAGCAAACTGGCCAGAAACGCACCTTCACGACCGGCGTAAGGCGTAAACAGCGCCACAAAACCTCCTTCCCGGATCCCCAGCCCCCCCACGCTGATCGGAATCATGGTGACCGCATTCAATAAAGTCACATATGCCAGGGTTCGGGGAAAGACCAGTCCCTGACTTCCCACCATCCAGAGCGCCATGTGCGCCACAGCAACGTACAGCGTCTGGAACAGGGCGGACACGACGGTCGCGTGCAGAAGCACACCGGGTTTCCGTATGTAGACCTGAAGCGCCCGGTATCCCTCCGCCCACCGTGTACCCCAGGATCGACGAAAGATCTGACGATGCAGGAGTCGCGCCAGCGGAGGGCTGAGGAGAAGCGCCGCAAACAGCGGCGCCAGCAGGGTGATCAGCCCCAGAGGAAGGGTCCAGGCGCGGAGATCCGTCGTCAATGCCGTACCCAGGGTTGCCAGTAACATAATAACCCAGAGCCCCAGCAGGCGATCCACCACCAGGGACGCAAAGGCCTGTGAGCGGGCTGGCGCATGCCGGTAGAGATAGATGCCGCGGACCACATCAATGGAGAATCCTCCGGGGAGAAAATACCCGGCAAACACCCCCACCATGGTGATGGTCCAGAGATCGCGAAAATGCACGGGGAACGAGGCCACTGCCCGCAACAATACATACCAGCGGTAACTCACCGTGGTAAATGCCGCAAGCCCCAGCAGGATCGCCAGTGGCGCTCCTTCCCACCTTATCTGCGCGGCTTCGGAGAGGAGCAGGTGGAGGTCCATCCTGGTGAGCAAAATACCCAGGATGAGCAGTGCAAGAAGCGCACGAAGTCCCTTTCCTTTCACGCCTGTCCCTTCCCCGGACGTTCCAGCGGTACACCCTGCTGGCACTGGGGGCACGCATCCGGGGCATAGACAGGAAGTTCCAGTTCCAGAGAAGCAACCACGGGGAAATCCAGTCC
>JALUJC010000167.1:508-3424 GCA_027053375.1 Caldifarciminota bacterium | reverse complement strand
CACCATCCAGGGAATATTTTACATTCCCACCATCCCACCCGTTCTCAATGGAGTACCAATGCCAGATCACCAGATAAGGGGTACCACAGTAATAATTTCGGTAAAAAGTTTTGTCCAGTGTCCAGTTCACACCGTCCAGGTAGTTTCCGTTCAGTACCGTACCCCAGACGTTGGAACCGCTATGTGTTCCCGGGTTTCCACCGCCTGAAGGGGCCCCCCACTTCCAGCCGTTGTTGTTGTTGGATGTCCAACCACCATTGTTCGCTTCCAGGTTGTCCGGTCCGTAGTCGTTTGCAGGGTTGTAGGGATAGGTCATCGCAAGTTTGACCATGACTTTTTTAGCGCTGTCCTGGGGATCGGGATCATTGTTGTGGAAGATCACGTCTCCCAGGTAGTACTGCCCGATGGCCAGGCCGGCGGTGTCAATGTGGAACCGCACCCACTGAAACTGACCTGTATTTAGCGAGAAGGTGGTAGGTCCATCAATGATCAGACGGGGGGCCTGGGTGGTGGTGACATTGTTGACATTCAATGTGAGTGTGCCCGAATTGCTTACTTTGATGCTGTCCTGCGTTCCACCGCCGCAGGAGGCACTCATGAACACCGTGTCGGGTGGCGTGGTCACGATTGCCGGAGCGTTAACGATAAGTTCTTTGTAGGTGGCCACCAGTCCGAAAGGCTGCCCGCTGTAAGGCGCCGAGGCTGGCGTGGGGACGTTGGTCCCCTTCACATAGATGGTCCAGGTCCCCCGCAATGGGTTCTGAATGCGCACCGCTTCCACGGTGTTCTTGTTGTCGGCCCCACCGCCCGTGGTGGACCAACCGTTGCTGAACACGTTTCCTTTGTACACCGTTCCGTTGGGATCCACCACTTCCAGATCCAGGTCGTTCACCAGATTCTGACCCGCAGCGTCATACCAGGCGAGGGCAACCTTGAGTGGAAACCCCGAATCCACGTTGATGGTGTAGGTCAGGGTCTGCCCTGTGGTGGGTCCGGATTTGGCGTTCACCACATAGAGCTTGTAGGGATCACCCGGGAAATACAGCACATTCCGGAGTTTGATGCGACCCCAGCCGATCTCGCTGTTGGGAATGGCCGGTTCGTTGGCCATGGGTTCTCCGGAGTTGACCAGCATGGCTTTCACCAGCGAACCCAGGGGGGTGAAGGCATCCGCCGGTGTGGCCGTACCGGAGGGATAGTAGCCTTTTTCAAAATACTCAAACACCAGAGCAGCGGCACCGGCCGCTGCGGGCGTGGCCATGGAGGTTCCGCTCATCTGGCAGATCCCGCAGTTCTGCCCTTCATCAGCGGAATTGGTCTGGTTGGCGCTGGCATCTCCCCCGGGCGCCATCACGTCGGGTTTGGTGCGCCCATCGTAGGTGGGACCCTGGCTGGAATAGAAAGCCCGGGTGTCCTGGTCGGGAGGTTTATTCGTTGACCCGATGGCGGTGATGTTTTTCCCTGTGGCTGGAGAGCCGATGGTGCCGTCCTCAAAAGCGCCGGAGCTGGAGCTGTTCCCCATGGCAATGGTCACCAGGAATTCCTGGTGGGCGAAAAGAAAGGCATCAAAATCCTGGGAATAGGTGGAATAGGTGTTGCTGCTGGAACCCCAGGAGTTGGTGTGCACCCGTGCTCCGTTGTTCAGGGCGTCGGTGAGTGCCTGATTGAGCGAACTGGGGATGTCCAGAAACTGAGAACCGCAACCAGCCTGTACGTCCTGGAAGATCAGTCGTGCTTCATAGGCCATTCCATTGTACTTGGCGTTGGCCCCCGTGGTTTTCCCCAGCACCGTACCGGACACATGCGTGCCGTGTTCGCAGGCGTTGCAGTGATCCACGGTTCCCGAAGGATTGCCCGGGGCCGGCGTATTCTTGATCACCTTGGGGCGGCCGGCATAGTCATTCCCGGAAAACCAGCAGCGGCGTTCATCCAGGTCGGAATCCATCACTGCCACCACCACGTCTTCTCCATGGATCCCGTGGGACCACACGGTGGTGTCCATGGGGTTTTGAACGTTCCCCTGAAGGACCCAGCGGTTCCGGTCGTTGAGTTTCACATATTCCAGGCGTTCCTCAACGTATTCCACCTGCGGAATGGCTGCGATTTTCCGGAGCACAGAACGGTCTTTCGGCACCCGGATCCACACCCGCTTGACCTCGGGAAGGTTGGTCCAGGTCTCAATTTCCGCCCCCAGCTGCTCCAGCTGATCCATCACCCGCGCAAGGTCCGCATCCCGGAAAACCTCCACCGAAAGCCACCAGCGCCCGTCCATCTTTCGCTCCGGATTCTGGAAGGTATGGGTGCCGATATCCGGTTTGATTTTGAAATCCGGAAGATAGGGGAGGTCTTCCACCACGGGAAGCGCAGCTTTGACCGCTTCCAGTGTGGCGTCCGAAGGCACCCGTACCAGATAGGTGTATTCCGGGAAATACCGGTAGATCTCGATTCCCTGTGCCTCCAGCGCCCTTCTCCAGGATTCCTGAATGGGGCCGGGAAACTGGAGCAACCGGTATACAGAATGACGATAAGTCTCCAGGGTTTTCTGCGGAAGATGCCCTGGATCCACAACACCGGACCATGTATGAATCGGTCTTGCTGAGAGGGGAACCAGCATCCCCAGGATCCACAGGATCCACCCTTTCTTCATGCTTCAACCTCCTTCCCCGCCGTTCCCCTCCACCCACCACGTTCAAAGATCCATCAGAATACCATCTTCTATACAAAACCGCAGGGGGGAAGACTTAACCCCCCTGCTCCCGCCATAATATATATACCCCGCAACCGGGTGTTTGTCAACCCCTCCATTGTTGAAGGATCCCGAAAAGGCCTCTATCGTTGAATTATGCATGACTGGATGGCGGTGGTGAAACTTCACAGCCAGGAAGAAGCCAGCATTGTGCGGGGATTTCTGGAAAG
>JALUJC010000167.1:0-498 GCA_027053375.1 Caldifarciminota bacterium | reverse complement strand
TGAAGCCTGGGAAAAGGTGATGGGTCTTCCCCACAGCCCCGTGTGGGTCCTGGTTCCCGGAGATCGGAAAGAAGAAGCCTGTCGACTTCTGCAGGAGCGGGGAACACCCTGTCTGGAGGATGAGGCGTGAGGCTTCGCACCCTTGTGGTGTTTGCCTCGGGAAACGGTTCCAATTTCCAGGCCATTGCGGAAACCATTGCCCGGGAAGGGTGGCCCATCCGGATTGCGGCGTTGTTTACGGATCGTCCGCGTGCGCGTTGTGTGCGCAGGGCGCAGTTCCTGGGGATCCCGGTCCATGCATTCTCCGGTCGTACCCATCCGGATCGCGAGACGCTTTTTCGTGCCATGGCGGAACACCTGGACCGCCTGGAACCGCTGGATCTTCTTGTGCTGGCCGGATTCATGAAGATCCTCCCCCCCTGGTTTGTCCGTCGATGGGAGGGAAAGATTGTCAACATTCACCCCTCCCTGCTTCCTGCGTATCCCGGACTCCACGCC
>JALUJC010000166.1 GCA_027053375.1 Caldifarciminota bacterium | reverse complement strand
CATCTCATTCGCTCCCGTGACTTCCCCGTTTATTTCACCATGACGCCCCAGTGGATGGGGCTGGCCGCAGATCTCTGGGGGGGACTGGGGGAAATGTACCTGCTTGAGGTGGAACGAACCCGTGGCCCCTCCCAGTTCCTGCTGTGGCGTCTGCGAACCACGTCGGAAGGCGTCGTGGGCGAACCCATTCTCCCCGGTACGGATCTCAATCCACTGTGGCGGTTCCCCGTGAGCAACACCGAGTTTTCCGACCTGATTCATACCCTTCGGACCTGGATCCACTCAGAAACCGGTGAACGCACAGGATTCATCCAGCTTCCGGTGTATGACGCGCCCCTCCCCCCGGGGATCATCGGGGACAACCACGCACTCGGTCACCTGTCCCTGCTCACAGATCTCCAGGCGTTCGGGTCGGTGGATCAGTGGGTGTATCAGGTGCCTCCGAGAGAACTCCGCAAGCAACTCCTGAAAGCGGAAAGGGCACGTGAGGTGGAACTGGAGATTATCCGCAGTCCTGGCGCCGTATCCGAAGAAATGGACCTGTTCATGGACCATCTGAATCTCACGGTTCAGGATCGGGGGTTCCTCAGCATGGTGTACCGGGTGTTCGCCCAGAAAGGCTGGCTGGCGTTTTTCTATCTCCGTCTGGAAGGCTGGCTGGTGGCTGCAGCCTCTCTGGTCCGCTTCGGAGATTCTGTTACGGTACATCAGGTGTGGGAACAACCCTATGAATACCGAATTCCTTTCCGCACCATCCTTTCCTGGTATATCCTGGATCAGGCACTGTCCAATGGTGTGGAAAGCATTTACAACCTCCCTGTGGATGTGGGGATTCCCGTCACCCGGCGTGCACTCCGGATTCCGCTGAGCGAAAAGGGATAATCTGGATCAGCTCATTGCGGCCAGGAGTTCAGGGCGGCGAATGACCCCGACAAGAAAACCTTTCTGGTTTACCACGGGAAGGCAGTCCAGGCCCGTTTCCCGAAATTTCAAAAACACCATGTCCAGGGGATCTTCTTCCCGGACTCGTGGGACCGGACGTGCAAGATCCACGGAGAGCACCAGTCGTTGCGTGGTCTCGTGCAGAGAAAAGAAATCCAGATCCGCAAGCACAACCATCCCCAGCAAAACCCCACTCTCCTCCTGGACGGGAAGTGCACCACAGGGGGATTGCTCAAACACCTGAAGGATTTTCGGTAAATCATCTTCCGGACGCAACCGATTGAACCTCCGGCTCATCACATGATGGGCCCGGAGGGTCTCCTGGCTGGACGTACGCAGCAACCGGGTCAACCCGAATTCCCGGAAGAATTCATGCAGCACATGCTGGAAATCCAGATCCAGAATGGGCTGAATGCCTTTGCGGAGCAGGCGGTATGCCCGTACCTCACCCGTATCCACCAGTGCCTGACGAAGGAAGAGTGGACCGATCACCTCAAACAGCGCAGCCGCCCCAAGGAGAAGATACATCAGGGTTTCACCCTGATCAGGAACCACCCGCCCGATCTGAAACGCGATGGCCACCGTAAGTCCCGCATGGGTAAGGGTGGAGCGGGTAAAATCCCATGCAGAAAAATCCATCTCTGACTTCCGGATGGGGATCCACGCACCCAGATACTTTCCCGTGGTACGAAGGAGCACATACACCAGCAGACCATACCGGGCGGTCCAGAGCGTGTCCAGGTGAAGTTTCGCCCCTGCAAGAAAGAAGAAGATCGCATACATCAGAGGTGCCACCCCCAGAAAGCGCCGCACTGCAGCACGATCCCGAAGCGAGGAGTTTTCAGCAGTAATCCCTGCAAAAAGGGCGGTGAGGAGGGGAGATGCACCCAGCTTCTGGGTATACCCGATCCCCACCAGGAAAATCCCCGAGGTTGCAAGGAGCAGGAAATCCGCATCGCGGATCTTGACTTCCGCATAGCTCATCATCAAACCCAGCAGAAAACCGAAAAAGGCGGACAACCCGAGCAACCAGAAAGAAGTTTCCAGGGAGAAAAGAAGTGGTTCTCCGGCCACAATGGGAATCAGAACCCGTGAGCCGATCAGAATCACCACGGCGGTTACTGCAAGACTCAGGAACAGGGTGTCCACCATGCTCCCTTCCGCCCCATACTCTTCCACCACGAACGCAGTGGCGGCAGGTGCCACCTCTGCTGCAATCAATCCAAGCAAAAGAGACAGCCAGAAATTTTTTGTCCAGAAAAATACAAAGGGAAACATGACCAGCAACACCACAAGAATCTGAAAGAGCACAAGCCCCATTCCACGGAATCCAAGCGCCCGCAATCGCCGTCCTTCCAGATGTGTACCGACCAGAAAGAGAATGTACGCAAAAATCAAATCCGAAAAGGGTGTAAGCGTTTCAAGAAAGGTTTTGTGAAGGATATCCAGCCCCGAAGGCCCCAGGATCAGGCCTCCCGCAAGATAACCGATCACTTTGGGAAGATGAAGGCGCCGTGCCAGTTCTGCCATGGGAAAGGCCACCACCAGCATGATGCCCAGCAGGAACAGGGTATCTCCGATATGCGCGATCTGAGCACTCATGGGGTTTCCTTCCATTTACGCAATAAATGAAGCAGTTGCTGCATATCCTCTGGAAGTGGCGCCTCAAAGGTCATCACGCGACCTGTGGCGGGATGCTCCAGGGTTAACCGCCAGGCATGAAGGGCCTGTCGGTCTATGATGCCCAGAACCCTGCGCACCACGTCCAGGTGGCGGCTGTCCACCACACGAAAGATCTTTCGGGTCTCGCGTCCTCCATAGGTCGGGTCCCCCACCACTGGATGTCCCAGATATTCCATGTGCACACGAATCTGGTGTGTTCTCCCGGTTTCCAGCTGAACACGCAGCAAACTGGCCACGCCTCCAAACACTTCCCGAACCTCATAATGGGTGATGGCGGGTTTGGAATGAAGGGGCGTCACCGCCATGCGGGTTCGATGGATGGGATGCCGACCGATGGGTGCTTCCACGGTTCCCTGGCGATGCGGAGGAACACCCCACACCACGGCAAGGTATTCCCGACGAGCAGTTTTGGTCTCAATCTGTCGGTACAAACTCCGCAGGCCGCGTTCCGATTTGGCCACCACCATCACGCCGCTGGTGTCCTTGTCCAGCCGGTGAACAATGCCCGGACGAATCCTGTCTGAAGTGGCAGGCAACTGTTCGTAGCGACCAAGAAGCGCATTTACCAGCGTCCCGGTAAAATTGCCCCGTGCAGGATGCACCACCATCCCCACCGGTTTGTTGATCAGCACCAGATCCTCATCCTCATACAGAATGGGCAGCTCCAGTTCCGGCTGCGCCACCATGGGATGATTGACCTGGAGCTCAAACTCGGCGTAGACCTCATCCCCGGGTTTCACCCGATACCCCGGTTTGCGCACCACCATCCCGTTGACGCGGACCCTTCCCGCCTGGATCAGTTTTTCTACCTGACTGCGGGTCAGGCCAATACCGGACTGCGTAATG
>JALUJC010000165.1 GCA_027053375.1 Caldifarciminota bacterium | reverse complement strand
TAATAGGCCATCTGGGCATGCTGCCCAAGGAAGATCCAGCCCAGGATCCCTCCGGCAAGCACATACGAGCGCAGGCTGTGTTCCCGGACTGCCCGGATGGCGAAATAAACAAACAGAGGGTACAGGGTGATGGCATGGACTTTCGCGTTGTGTCCTGCATAGGCCATACTGGTCATGGGACCGGAAAGCGCATACAGGGAAGAGAAGATCACACGCGTGGAGCGTTTTACGTCAAAAAGCCCCAAAAGCAAATAGAAAAACACGCCGGCAAGAAACGTATGCAGCAGAAAATCCACACCCAGCGCCACATCCACAGGAAAGATCATCCCGAGGAGCACGGAGGGATACAGGGCTTCGCTCTGAAGGGTCTGGATGGTGGGCAACCCGGAGAGATGGGTGGGATTCCAGAACCAGAACTGCAGATGTTTCAACCCCTCAATCCAGAAAGCTCTGCCTGCAAATCCCGCGGAAATCTGGTCATAGGCGTTCAGGATCTTGCCTGGTTCCAGAATACGGGCATAGAAGACCAGTGCGAGAAGGAAAAAGTACAGACCGATAAACCGCCGGGAGAAACGGGGCTCCTTCATTCTGGAAGCTCCTGAATCAGGGCTTCCAGCAGCTGTCCAAGGACCTTTCCTGCTTTTTCGGAAACCGCCACCACATCCTCATGTGTGGTGGGTTCCGGTGCTTCTTCCCTGAACACATTGGTGATAACGGAGAATCCAAGCACCGACATTCCCATATGGTTGGCCACAATGACCTCCGGAACCGTGGACATGCCCACAGCATCGGCCCCCAGGATCCGGACCATGCGGTATTCAGCAGGGGTTTCCAGATTGGGTCCCTGGAGTGCCAGATAGACACCTTCCTTCAGCGGTATGTCCAGGGCTTCTGCAAGCGATCGGGCCTTCTGTCGAAGCGTTGCATCGTAGGCATTGTGCATGGATGGAAAACGGGGTCCCAGGGAGGGGTCGTTGGGTCCCCGGAGGGGATTTTCCGGCATGAGATTGATGTGATCACGGATCAGCATGAGGTCCCCCACCTGAAAATGGGGATTCACCCCCCCGGCTGCGTTGGAGACGATCAGGGTTTTCGCGCCCAGCAGTTTCATGACGCGTACGGGGAAGGTGACCTCTTCCATGGCGTACCCCTCGTAGTAGTGAAACCTTCCCTGCATCACCACAAAGGGACGGCCGGCCAGGCGTCCAAAGAGAAGATTCCCGGCATGTCCTGCCACTGTGGAAACGGGAAAGTTGGGGATCTCCCAGTAGGGAATGGCAAGAGGTTGTTCCAGGTGTTCCGCAAGGTGTCCCAGCCCGGATCCAAGAATCAGGGCATAGTGGGGTTCAAAACCCTGAATTCTGCTCTGGATGGCGTCGACACTTTGCAGAAGCCGACGCTTCAGATCCTGTGAGGGGTAGACCATGAACCCTGACCTCCTTCCCTTCGAAGGTTAAGGTTTCTTTGCGGCGGGACTGGCTTTTTCCTCTTCGTGCATATGCTTGCGCACCAGTTCGGTGATGGACTGCGCGAGGGAGGAGAGTTCAGCCAGCAACGCCTGCTTTTCGTCCTTCAGCGACGCAAGCGTGTCGTGAAGTTTGCGGCGATCTTCTTCCGCCTGCTTCAGGATTTCCCGTGCCTGTTTTCGGCTTTCAGTGAGAAGTGCGGTGGCCTCCTGCTGAGCTTTCTCTTTGATTTCTTCCGCCACTTTGCGCGCCGTGGCCAGCACATCTTTCATGGCCGATTCCAGATCCCGGTACTGCTGAACCTCCGCCCGCAGGCGCGCCACTTCGGCAAGCAGATCATCCCGTTCCCGCAAAAGCATCTCAAGATCATCCGCCACCTCTTCAAGAAAGGCTTTCACTTCGTCCGGATCCACGCCGCCCATTTTCTTGCGGAATGTCTGGTGACGGAGATCCACAGGTGTAAATTTCATCACATGCCTCCCAGCCTTGCCGTATTATAAATGAGGTTTGCGGCGTTGTCAATGGGATTTCCCTGTGTATCGCCTTTTCCGGAGCGTCTGGATGTGGAAATGCTGAGCGACATGAAGTGTCTGCACGGGATACATTTTCCATACCCGGAAAGTGGTGGTGTACGGGTGTCCCCCGCTTGCGACATCTTGAAGCGCCCCCGGTCCCACCGTATACTCCCACCCATGAACTTCAGCAGAAAGGGAATTTTTCTTCTGCTTCTCCTCCTCCTGGGTTTTTTCGCCCCCGGAGAGGCGAAGGAAGCCTGGTTTCGCATGCAAATCCAGCAAGCGCCGGTGGGTTCGCAGCATCTGACCTGGAAGCGGACCTCCCGGGGCTGGACGGTGAACGAGGATCTTTCACTCCATATTCTGATGCTGGGTGTGGAGAAGAAAATGGAGAGCCACACCACGGCTGAACTCACTCCGGGATTCAGCCTTCGCTCTTTCACGTTTACGCTGCGAACCCAGGATCAGGATCTTCGGATGCAGGGAACCGTTCAGGCGGGTTCCCTGGTGGTGGAATGGACGGTCAACAGGGCACAGACCAGCCGCCGGTCCTTTTCCCTGGATCAACCGGTGTACCTTGCTTCTGCTGTGGTTCCGGCACTGGAGGAAGGGAAAACGTTGCCCACCACGCTGTCGTTGTTTGATCCATCCCTGGTGGCGCTCTCTCAGGCGCGGTTTGAGCGCGGGCGAGACTCCTCCGGACTCCGTTCCTATCGGCTCGTGTATTCCGGAGGAAGCACGGTCTTCTGGATCAGGGGGAAGCGGGTGGTGCTTCAGACCGGCGCACTGGGATTGCGTTCTGAACGTGTCTCAAAAATACAGGCTGAGGAACGGATTTCGCAGAGCCTGGACCTTCTGAACCTGTTCGCTATACGCCCCCGGGGTCCTGTTGAACGGATCGGTGAGCGGTCCACTCTGATCCTGAAGCTTTATCCCATTCCGGATTCTTCTGATCTGGAACTCTCCTTTGGACCGCAGGAGGTGATCCAGCACCAGGGGGACACGTTCTGGGTGCGCATCACGGTTCGTGACCCCTGGCGGGATCCACACCGGGATCCGCTTCCAGACTCCACGCCCTATCTCAGGGATGATCCCTTTTTGCAGAGTGGAGATCCAGAAGTTCGCTCACTGGCAGAAAGTCTTGTGGAAGGTGTGGATCAAACTGTGGCGCGGGCAGAACGTTTAACACGCTGGGTGTTTGAAACCCTGCAGAAGTATCCCTCCGTGACCATTCCCACCGCCACGGAGGTGTTGCGCGACCGTAAAGGGGATTGCAATGAGCACGCCACCCTCCTGGGAGGACTGGCGCGTGCCGTGGGCATTCCCACGGAAATCGTGGTGGGACTGGTGTACCAGGCGGGGGCATACTATTACCACGCCTGGGATGCACTGTACCTGGATGGACGCTGGATCTGGGCGGATCCGGTGATGGGTGAATTCCCGGCACGCTCCAACCACCTGATGCTGGCCCGGGGAAGCCTGGAAGAGCAGGCCAAA
>JALUJC010000164.1 GCA_027053375.1 Caldifarciminota bacterium | reverse complement strand
ACACACGGAGATCCGGGGTGAGCACCACCACGGCCGCCACATGGGCGAACATTCCTTTGCCGGGAATGGGTCGGAAGGGATACCCCACCGAACGCAGAAGGGGGCGGACTGCCGCCGTGTCTGTTCCGGGAACAAACCGCCAGGCTTCGGGAGGAATCAGGGCCTGACGGTAGCGTTTTGCCGCCTCCCGGGTCAGCGCCATCCCGTCGGAGGAGTCAAAACTCACCGTCAGCAGCCTGTAATCCTTTCCTGCACGCAAATTCAGGCCGCGAAGCCCCTCCAGCACCCCTTTCAGCACCATGGGGCAGAGATTCTTGCAGCGATTGTATGCAGGAATCAGGATCAGCGGGAGATCCCCTGCATAGGAGGACAGGCTGTGCTGGTTCCCTTCTTCATCCACGAAGGAAATATCGGCCACCCGTTCCCCGAGACGTTCCCTGATTTCCAGGTTCTCCAGTTCAGGGCGGATCTGGTTCTGAACGCCCGGTGGTACGGACTGTCCCGTACCACCGAAAGCGAGAAAGAACAACAGAAACTTCATTCCCCTTCCTCTGTGCCAAGGGAGCGGATGAAGGCGATCACCGCATCCACCTCCTCCTCGCTCAGAACACCCTGGAAGGGAGGCATGACCGGCTGGAAGCCTTTCACCACCTTGCGCTGTGGGTCCAGAATGGACTCACGCAGGTAATTCTCATCCGCAAGCACGGTCTCCCCGCCCTCCAGTTCAACGGAATGGCCATACAGGCCGAGAAAACTCGGGGCGACCCCCCGACTTCCATCAATGCTGTGGCAGGCTTTGCA
The DNA here is from genome assembly GCA_027053375.1 of Caldifarciminota bacterium. Lineage (GTDB taxonomy): Bacteria > Hydrothermota > Hydrothermia > S141-80 > S141-80 > JALUJC01. The sequence goes on along the minus strand of JALUJC010000164.1, from coordinate 2,680 downwards.
TCCCCGGGTCTCATAAACCTGCCGCCCCCGCTCCACGGGATCCACCCGTTTTGTGGAGGCCGTTCCGCCCTCTCCCCGGTTTTTCCAGGTTTCGTATGCATCCTCGGGGAGCACGATCACACGCCCCAGCATCCGGGAGTGTCCTGTTCCGCAGTACTCCGCACAGTAAATCTCAAAGGTGTCCGCGCGTGTGGCCCGGAACCACAACCTGGTGTAACGATCCGGAAGGAGGTCCTGCTTGACGCGAAAGGCGGGGACAAAAAAGGAGTGGAGCACATCTGCCGATTTCATCACAATCTGCACATCCCGGTTCAGCGGAACCACCAGATCGTTCAGGGTCGTGCGTCCATCGGGATAGGTAAACTGCCAGAGCCACTGGCGACCTGTCACATGGATCTCAAGGGCATCCGAGGGCGCATAGCGGAGATTCCGGAACTGTCGCCAGCCATACACAAACAGCACCATCACCAGAAAGGTGGGCACCAGCGTCCAGAACACCTCCAGTGCCACACTGTGAAAGGCGGGATACCGTGTGCGGTTTTTCCGATAGCGCAGAACAAAGAAGATCAAAACACCCTGGATGACAACAAACCAGAACAGCGACATCCAGAAGATCAGCGAAAACACAGCATCCACTCCCGGCGCCAGGGAGGAAGCCGCTTCGGGAAGCAGGCGATGCAACCAGGCCATGGGGTCTCTCTCCTCCTTCCAATTTTCGGCAATTATAACGAGGAGGAACAGGTGTGTCAAATATGAGACATTTTGCAGACGAGGTTATCTTATTTATGATATTGCTGGAGAGGAGACCATAAAGACGCGCCCCGACATCTGTGCCGGGGCGCTTTCTTTTCTGGAACGGTACTGGACTCAGGAGGACGTCCCGGCCGACGTCTCCTCGTCTTCCCGAACAGGCTGGATGGCCAGGCCTTCTTCGCCCACGTCCACCTGAATCCGATCACCGGGCTGGACCTCACCCCGCAGGATCTTCTCAGACAGGCGATTTTCCAGCTCTTTCTGGATCACACGCCGCAGCGGTCTCGCCCCCATCAGGGGATCAAACCCCTTCCGGGCAAGATATTCCCGCGCCGCAGGGGTGAGCTCCAGATGCAACTCCTGCTCTTTAAGGCGCTCGTTGAGTCGGCGCAGGAGAATATCCACGATCTCAAGAATCTGATCCCACTTGAGCGGATGGAAAACCACAACCTCGTCAATCCGGTTCAGGAACTCCGGTCGGAAGTGGCTCCGAACCACATTCAGAACCTTCTCCCGGGCATCCCGGAAAGCACGGTCAAACTCCGCCTCCAGTTCTTCGTGTTTCGTCCTGAGTTCTTCCCGTTTCCGCCGGTAGCTTTCCTCTTCCAGCTCCCCCCGGGCGTGCGCACGATCCAGCTCAATGAACGCCTGATGCAGTTCCTGGTAGCGGTCCTGAAATCGTTCCATCAGCGCCTGAAGATACTGGCTTCCCAGGTTGGAGGTCATGATGATCACGGTGTTCCGGAAGGACACGGTGCGACCCTGCGAGTCTGTCAGCCGACCATCGTCCAGGACCTGGAGGAAAAGGTCAAACACCCGCGGATGTGCTTTTTCCACCTCGTCAAGAAGAATCACGGAATAGGGTTTACGACGTACGGCTTCGGTGAGCTTCCCGCCCTCCTCATAGCCCACATAACCGGGGGGAGCCCCGATCAGTTTGGCGACGGAATGCTCCTCCTTGAATTCAGACATGTCCAGCCGGATCAGGGCGTCCTCGTCATTGAAGAGAAACTCGGCCAGCGTCTTGGCAAGTTCCGTTTTTCCCACACCGGTGGGTCCCAGGAAAAGGAAGGATCCCAGGGGACGGCGCGGGTCAGACACCCCGGCTCTTGCCCGGCGTATGGCTTCGGATACCGCACGGATGGCCTCGTCCTGACCTACCACACGACGATGCAGCACGTCCTCCATCTCCAGAAGCCGCGCACGCTCTTCGGCCAGCATTTTGCTTACCGGAATCCCTGTCATGGAGGAGATCACTTCGGCCACATCCTCGGCCGTCACCTCACCGACCATCCGCTCACCTTCCACCTGTTTCCGTTTTTCCAGCAGTTCCTTTTTCGCCTGTTTCAGCTGATCCTGAAGTTTCTCCCAGCGTGCGATGTCCCCCTCTTCCTCTGCCTGTTTGACCTGATGTTCAAGCATCTCCACACGTTCCTGCAGGGCCGCCAGTCCCGCATCTTCTCGTTCCGCTTTGAGTTCGGAAAGTTTCCGCTCCACCTCTCGCATTTCCCGTTCCAGTTGCTGGATCCGTTCCTCTTCCTTCAGCTGCTTTGCCCGCTCCAGCTCCTCTTTGAGCTGACGCCGCCGTGAACGGAGTTCCTGTTCCTCTCTGGAAAAGACCGAGGCCATCCGCTTGCGGGCAGCCGCCTGATCCAGCACATCAATGGCTTTGTCGGGCAGCCGGCGATTCTGCACATACCGATGGGTGAGCTGCACCGCGGCCTTCAGCGCCTCATCGGTGATCCGCACACGATGATGCGCTTCATATTTGGGCCGCAACCCTTTGAGGATTTCCAGGGTAACCTCGGGGGTGGGTTCGTCCACCCATACCGGCTGGAAGCGCCGCTCCAGCGCCGAGTCTTTTTCAATATACTTCCGGTACTCATCCGGCGTGGTGGCACCCACCACCTGAAACTCCCCACGGGCA
>JALUJC010000163.1 GCA_027053375.1 Caldifarciminota bacterium | reverse complement strand
GTATGCAAGGCTGCAGGAGGCAATCCGTTCCTATCACGCCCTGCTGGCTTCTCACGACCTCCGGATGGAGGAGATCCGGAAAGAGCTTGTGGAGCTGAAAGAGAAGTATGCCGATCCACGTCGCACCGAAATCCGTGTGGGCACGGATCACCTGGATTTTCGTCCGGAGGATCTGATCCCGGACGAAGAAGTGGTGGTCACACTCACCCATCGGGGGTACATCAAACGCACCCCTCTGAAGTCTTTCCGCACCCAGAAGAAGGGAGGTGTGGGCCGACTTGGTATCAAACTCGTGGATGAGGACTGGCCCCAGCTGGTGGAAACCACAAGGAACCATGATCATCTTCTGGTGTTGACCCATCGGGGGAAGGCGTATCACTGCCGGGTGTATCAACTGGTGGAAGGTGCGCCCGCCTCCCGGGGTCGTCCCATCCGAAATGTGTTGCGCATGGATCCGGATGAGACCGTCCGTGCCGTGATCCCATTTCGCGACTGGGAAGACGGTACAGCGTTGTTTTTTGTGACACGGAAGGGCTATGTAAAACGTACACACCTCACAGCGTTCGTTCATGCAGGTCGCAGCGGCATCATTGCCCTGAATCTGGAGGAGGACGATCACCTGGTGACGGTGTTCCCCGTAAGAGAGGACCAGGACGTGATCCTGGCCACTGAGCAGGGGCAGGGCATCCGATTCCCGGTCACGGAAGTCCGGATCATGGGCAGGCCCGCCCGTGGGGTTCGTGGAATCCGTGTTCTTTCCGGGGACGGCGTGGTGGATGCCATTCCTGTGCTGGAAAATCACGACCTTCTGGTGGTGACACGCTACGGGTACGGTAAACGAACGGGCATGGAGGAGATCCGCAGGATTCACCGGGGTGGAAAAGGGGTGCGCCTTCAACGGATTACCGCGAAGACCGGTCCCGTGATTCGCATCCTCCCCGTCCAGCCTGTGGATGAGGTATTGCTCCTTACCGAGCGCGGGATTTCGCTGCGCATGGCGGTGGCCCGTGTCCCCCGGATCTCCCGGGTCACGCAGGGGGTCCGGTTGATGCGCGTGAAAGAAGAAGATCGTATTGTGGATGTGGCGCGTATTCAGGCCAACGGGGAAGAAGGGTGAGCATTCCGCTGACCGCATGGGCCCTTTCTCTTGGATTCTGGCCGTTTTTCCCCAACTCCGCGGGTTTTCAGACGGGGTGGAGTGTGGCGATGGATCTGGAGGACAGCCGGACCGTGCTCCGGCTGTCCTCCCACCATCGTTCCGGGGTTCTGGGCTCACCGATTCGGCTGGATCACCGGGATATGATGGCTGGATACAGATTCCCGCGGTTTGGATTCTTTCTTGGTGTGGGCTGGTGGACCCTCCGCTCCCGGGGTGGGCTTGAAGAGGCCCTTCTTCCGGTTCTTTCTGCAGAAGTTTATGCAGTCAGATCCCCTTTACGTGTACGGGGATGGGGGCTGGAAGGAAGCTTTGTGCTCAGGGCAACCCCATCGCGTCCCGCTCTTTACGAGGCGGGAATTCAACTACGCCTGCGAAGAGGAATCTCTTCGACGGGTTCCCAGCAGCAGGACCGATCCCCAGATCAGTAGCCCCAGGAGGCTCAATCCAAAACTGATCCGTTCTGAACGTCCCTGGTAAATCCACTCCACGGTGTGGGATCCTGCCGGGATACGCACCGCCTGGAAAGTGTGAAAAGCCCGGGCGATGGGCACAGGTTCTCCATCCACCCGCGCCATCCATTCCCTGCTCCAGTTCTCCCGAAAGACCACGTATCCGGGATGGTCCCTGCGCAGCTCAACCCGGATGTACCCGGGACGGTATTCCACGGGGGTCAGGTTTTGCTCCTCAAGGAGCGTGGTATCCGGGGCACCGGGGACGGCACCCAGGGCTTCCACGCCGGGCGCGCGGGTGAGGACCAGTTCCTGACGTGGGTCAAAGGTGGGATCGGTGAGACGGCGCAGCACTTCAGAAGTATCGTACACCAGTGCCTGACGGTAAAAAGCCACAAGCGAAGAGGGCTGGTGGAGGCGGAGGAGCAGGAAGGGACCTTCCCGGGTCTGAAAAGTGAGCACCGTGTCCAGGAATGGCTGGGATTCCAGGCGTGAAAGGGCAAGAATCAGAGAATAGGCGGGATGCTGGGCGTACCGGGGAAGGCTTTCAGGTGGAGGCAGCACCGGTGCAATCAGGTAATCGGTGGCCATGGCATAGAGAAGGCGGGGATTGCGGTAAAGATTCTGAAAGGAGGGAAAGGAGAGCATGGCGGTTTCTGAACCCAGAAATTCCATGTAGTGTCTGGGAGGCGTGGGGTTCTGACCCGCAAGGGTGGTGATTCCGTGGTAAACCCAGTACTGGTCTGCGGTGTGGTGCCCGAGGGGCAGCACGCGTGGAGGAACCGGCCCACCTTTGGGGTGTTGCTGAATCCAGCGTACGGGTGGGTTGGGGGCAAGCACTTTAGAAAGTCGTTCCTGGGTAGCGGTAAAGGGCTGATGCACAAGGAACAGCTCGATCAGAGAAAATCCCAGGATGGCCATCCAGAGACGCCTTCGCACCAGAAATGCATAGATCCCCAGGGCAATCCCTGTGTAAAATACCGCGAGCGCCTGATGGCGCGCGCCGGCGAGGAGGGCACGGTATTTTGCGGGATCGTGTACGCCGAAAAGTCCCCGGATCCAGTGCGCATAGGTGGTGGGGTTGCCCATGCCGATCAGGCCGATCATGAACAGAATGACCCCCACCCCAAGGCTCCACCGGGGGAGGGGGGCGCCCTGTTCCGTCCACTGCTCGTAGGTCAGTGCACCGAGAAGCAACAGGTAAGACAGAGCGATGCCATAGGCCATACCGTGTGCCCGGAGCTTGCTGAACATGGGAAGGATGGCATAGAAAAGAGCGAACACGGGGGTTCGGTTCCCCAGGGCAATCAGGAGGAAAAAGAGCGCCAGAAGAGAGAAGGTCCAGAATTCCCGCCGTTTCACAGGTCGAAGGATCCAGGCGGAAAACAGCACCATCCATCCTGTCAGCACCCCGAAAAATTCGCTGTTGTGTTTGAACACGTTTTCTGCCCAGTAGTCCGGCTGAGGGGGAAGAGAAAATCCAGAAAATCTCGGGATCCATGCGGAAATCAGGTCCGCCCAGGGCATGGTCCATGTGGCAGAGTAAGCCAGACTGCTTGCCTGAACCGAGCGAAAGGATTCCGTTCGGGTGTAGATCCAGGCAGGAATCAGCTGAATACTGCTCACCAGCAGACCCAGTCCACCCATCACAAGGAGTCCGACGATCAGCTTTCCCCAGGGGATATGTTCTCCCTCAGATGCGGTTCCAGTAAGGGCGTACAGGGCGATCAGCAAGGGGGCGGAGAGGAAAGCGTAATAGGCCATCTGGGCATGCTGCCCAAGGAAGATCCAGCCCAGGATCCCTCCGGCAAGCACATACGAGCGCAGGCTGTGTTCCCGGACTGCCCGGATGGCGAAATAAACAAACAGAGGGTACAGGG
>JALUJC010000162.1 GCA_027053375.1 Caldifarciminota bacterium | reverse complement strand
GCCTATCTGTACCTCTCCATGGCGGCAGACATGGCTGCCCGGAACCTGAACGGCATGGCTGCCTGGCTGGAAGCCCAGGCGCAGGAGGAACTCGCCCATGCCATGAAAATCTACCGCTTCCTTCTGGATCGCGGACAGCCCATCATGCTCCAGGAGATCCCCGCTCCCCCGTCACACTGGGAGCGTCCCCTTGAGGCTTTTCGGGATGCATACCATCACGAGCAACACATCACAAAGAAAATCCACGAATTGGTGGATCTTGCCCGCGAGGTGGATGACAAACCCACGCAGGTGTTTCTCCAGTGGTTTGTGGAGGAACAGGTGGAAGAAGAAGCATCCACCGAAGAAGTGGTGGCGCTTCTGGAAATGGCGGGGGAGGATGGCGCTGCTTTGCTGCTGGTGGACCAGAAGCTGGGACAGCGTGCTGACGCCTGAACCTTTCCATCCCTCTTAAGAAAGATGCCGTCCCTCTATTGACGGACTGAGGGTCAGGATGTACACTGCCTCCGAACGAGAAAGATTCGCAATGTAGAGGAGGCGTATCCATGGCTTACTCTGTTCGCACACGGTTTTTTTATGGAGCCGCCCTGCTCCTGATTCTGGGGACCCTTTCCTGCCGCACCCTCCTTCCCGACCCCACCGGTGGCCGTCTTGAGCAGAATCACGCAAAGAAAACCACTCGCGAACCCTATCGCAAGCTCAGCAAACGCTACAAACCCTGGAACAAGGTTCTGAAAGATACCCGAAAGCAGGAGGGGTTGCTCAACCTGTACCTCACTCCGGGGCGCAAACTCTATCTGGAACTGGATTCCACAGCCCTGCAGACCACCTATGGACTTGTGATGCATATCAGCCGGGGGATTGGAGGGCTCAACGTATTTAAAGGACTGGAGCTCACCGGAACGCGGCTTATCCGCTTTCAGAAAGTGGGCGATAAGGTCTTGATGATTCAGGAAAACCCCCGTTTCCGGGCGCCTGACACCACGGCCCTGGGACAGTCCCTGAAGGAGAACGTGGGGCATTCCATTGTGGAAGCTTTTGACATCGTGAGTGTCCATCCACGAACAGGTCACCTCCTGATTGACCTTACGCCCTGGCTGATCTCCGATGTTGCCCGCATCTCCCGCCGCCTCCGCTACTATCTAGGCAACCACGGCGTCCGTCTGGACCGGGATCGCAGCTATGTGGACCGCGTTCTCGCATTCCCGAAAAATCTGGAACTGGATGTGCTGCTCACTTTTGAAGCCGACGTCCCCGGGAATGTGGACCTGCCCGAGCTTTCCGATCCCCGATCCATCCCCATCGGGGTGCACACCTCTTTCTTCGCCCTCCCGGAGACACCCATGCAACCCCGCTATGCCGACGAACGGTTGGGACACTTTCTGACGGTTTATGAAGATTTCAGCAATGATCGTACCCCTGACCCCTACCGTCGTCTGGTGGAGCGCTGGCGCCTGGAGAAAAAAGATCCTTCTGCCCCCCTCTCCGAACCGGTGAAGCCCATTGTCTATTACCTGGACCGCTCCATTCCCGAAAAGTACCGGGACGCGGTTCGCAAAGGGATTCTCGCCTGGAACAAAGCCTTTGAGGCAGCTGGATTCAAACATGCCATTGTGGTGAAAGACCCTCCAGAAAACGACACCACCTGGCGACCGGAAGACATCCGCTATTCCACGGTGATCTGGACAGCCGCTCACGACATGGGGTATGCGATTGGTCCTTCCCAGGTGGATCCCCGGACCGGAGAGATCCTGAACGCGGACATATTGATTGACTGGTCGTTTGTTCGGGGATGGGTCTCGGACTATCGGGAAATGGCCGGACCCGACAAAATGGTGGAGGAAAACGAACGGATCCTGCGGTTCATGGAGCGCATGCAGCCGGAAGAAGCGGACCAGCTCTGCCTGTACGCCCGGGGGATGGCGCATGAAATGATGATGGAAGACCTGGTCCTCCGCGAGATGGGCCGCGTGGCACCCGGTGAACCCATTCCGGAGGAATACATTGAGCAGGCCATTATCGACCTGGTGATGCATGAAGTGGGGCACACGCTGGGTCTTCGCCACAACTTTCGTTCTTCTGCGGCCACACCTTTTGAGAAACTCCAGGACACCACCTGGACCCGGACCCATGGGGTTTCAGCTTCCGTGATGGATTACAACCCCGTGAACATCAGTGTGGACCCGGAGCACCAGGGAGATTACTGGAACACCACGGTAGGGCCCTATGACATCTGGGCCATCCGCTATGCTTATACCCCATTCTATTCCGACAGCCTCCAGCCTCTGTCACCGGAAGAAGAACGACCCCACCTGAACGACATCGCCTCCGAAATCCGGGACTCCCTGCATCTGTACGGAACCGACGAGGATGCCTATCTCGGGGCCTACGCCATTGATCCTCTGACCAATACCTGGGACCTGAGCCGTTCTCCCCTCCGGTATGCCATAGCGCGGACCCGTCTGGTCCAGCGACTGGTGCCCCACCTGGAGGATCGCCTGGTGGCACCCGATCAGAGCTATTACCCCCTGCGACGTGGGGTGATTCATCTTCTGTACGAACGGTATTCGTCCAGCCGTTCTCTGGTCAAATACATTGGAGGAATCTATTTCCAGCGAACCCATCGCGCGGACAGCCTGCCACCGTTGCGCCCCGTCCCCCGGGACACGCAGAGGATGGTCCTGAACTATCTGTTGAAAGAAGTCTTTGAGAAACCTCTGATTCAGGCTGACTCTGCCCTGTTAAACAAACTCGCGCCCACACGCTGGAGCCACTGGGGGATGGGTGGCGCCCGCCCCCCCCTGAACTTCCCATTGAACCGGTACATGGTCCAGGTGCAGAAACCTCTTCTGCTGGATCTTTTTGCCCCCGAACGTCTTCATCGTCTCGTGGAATTTCCAGCCTATACGCACAAATCCGCCTTCACCCTTCCGGATCTCTTTGAGATGACCTACCGTTCATTCTTCAAAGAGTTTCAGAAACCCTCCTCCACAATTCCGGCTTTCCGCCGGGAACTTCAACGACTCTATGTCCATGTCCTGACCCGTCTTCTTCTGGGAATTCCACCCCGTCCTTCCGAGGTGGGCGTTCCGGAAGACGCACGGAGCCTGGCACGGATGACCCTCAAGAAGATGCTGGAGGACCTGAAACGTGCACGCGTGCGAACCAGGGATTCACTGGTTCGGGCGCATATTGAGGAGTTGCAGGCCACCATCCAGAAAGCCCTGGATGCCTCCTGGGTGGAAGCCTTCCCTCTTACACACTGACGAGAGGGGTTAGCGAGAGGAAAACGTCGTCCCGGACGGCGGGAGCCACAGGGTTTCACCGGGACGCAGCATGCCCATCCGAAATCGGGCGATCAGCGCCCTTCCTTCAGGATCCTGAAGTTGCCGGAGGCGCGCACGGGTAAGCAGGAGGTGGGTCACCAGCGCCTCCCGACGCGCCTCCAGCGAGCGCCTTGTCTGGATCGTCTGCCAGAAATTCCAGAACGAAACCAGTGAAAAATACACAAACCACAGGGCCAGAGCCTGTACCAGGATTCGAACCAGCCTCATCCCACCATCTGACCATGGAAAATCCGGAATCCCGGATATTCTGCCGCAGGTCCCAGTTCCTCTTCAATTACCAGCAGTCGGTTGTATTTGGCCAGACGCTCGGAACGGGACAGAGAACCGGTCTTGATCATTCCGCTCCCGGTAGCAACGGCCAGATCGGCAATGGTGGTGTCCTCGGTCTCCCCCGAACGATGGGAGATAACCGTGCGATAGCCCAGGCGGTGCGCCAGCTCAATGGTGTGCAGGGTTTCGGTTAACGTCCCGATCTGGTTGGGTTTGATCAGGATGGCATTGGCCGCTCCCTTCCGGGCCGCCCGCTTCAGGCGTGCAGGATGGGTCACCAGGAGATCGTCTCCCACCAGCTGAACCCGGTTCCCGAGTTCGGACGTGAGGAGGATCCAGCCTTCCCAGTCCTCTTCCGCCATCCCGTCTTCCAGACTCACAATGGGATAGGCGTCCAGAAGTTCCCCATAAAATTTGACCAGTGCTTCACGGTCCAGTTCCTGCCCATCCAGACGATACTTTCCGCTTTCCCATTCCAGTTCGGTGGCAGCCACATCCAGGGCGATGGCCACGTCTGTGCCCGGGGAATACCCCGCCTTTTCAATGGCCGTCATCAGAAGATCCAGTGCTTCCCTGGTTTCGCGGACCTGTGGCGCAAACCCTCCTTCGTCTCCTACACTGGTGCCCAGGCCTCTCTCCTTCAGGATCTTTTTCAGGGTGTGGAATACCTCCGCCCCCACGCGCAGGGCTTCCCTGAATGATTCCGTACCACCCGGGACAATCATGAATTCCTGAATGTCCAGAGGGTTGTCAGCGTGGACCCCGCCGTTGAGCACATTCATCAACGGGACAGGAAGGGTACGGGCGCGCTCTCCACCCAGATACCGGTACAGCGGGATCCCCATGGCATCCGCCAGGGCATGGGCGGTGGCCAGTGAAACGCCGAGGATGGCGTTGGCACCCAGATGGGACTTGTTTTGTGTGGAATCCAGCTCCAGCAGAATTCGATCCACCTGATGCACCGAATCAATCTCCAGACCGACCAGCGCATCCCGGATCACACCATTGACATTGTGCACCGCGCGGAGCACCCCTTTCCCCCCAAACCGATCCTCCCCATCGCGGAGTTCCAGTGCTTCATGGGTCCCTGTAGATGCACCGGAAGGGACACTGGCTCTCCCCCAGAATCCATCCTCAAGATAGACATCCACCTGAACGGTGGGATTTCCCCGGGAATCCAGAATTTCCCGGCCCCGGATTTCCATGATCATCATGCCCATGGACGCCCTCCCTTACTGGGTTTCTCGCAGCACGTACCCCCGGTAATCCTTCACCCCTTCGGGACGAATCAGTTCCTGGTCAAAGTCCTGAAACACACTCTGGATCCAGTTCACCAGAAGGCGATCCCTGTATTGCTTGCTGTAGGCGGTGCTGTCCGGACGGGTTTCGTTCATCTTGTTGATCAGGTACACCTGTCGGGACACTGTGAACGGTCCCTTCCATACCTTCAGGGGCAACTGCGCCACGATGCCAAAAAGCTCTGGTCGAAAACCCACCCCCACAATGGGTTGCATCAGCTTAAAAGCAGGGGGATCCAGCACTTCCGGACGATAGGCCGTCAACAGGGCCTGCACACTGTCCACAGGAAGGGTTTTCAGAAGTTTCTTTGCGGAATCCGCAACCTGCTGAGCAACCTCCAGTTTGCGATCCAGCATGAGGTCCCGGCGCACCCGACCTTTGACCTTCTCAAGGGGTGGTACACCTTCCGGAAAATCTTTCACCAGCACCACACCCACAAAACGGCTTTCCAGACTGACCACGGGGGACCGATCCCCCACACGGGCTTCCTTCAGCCAGGAAAGCAGGATGCTGTTCCGACCCACCCGCGGGATGAATCCGAGGTCACGCCGGAAAGGGCCTGTCCGAAGCGTCTGAAAGCCACGGGCTTTTGCCACGGAGTCCAGATCCTCCAGACGCACGTTCTTCAGCAGGGCTTCCAGATCATCGTGGATCCTTGACAGAGTGGACGCCGAAGCTTTGACCGGTACGAAGATATGCGACACCCAGAACGTATCCCGTTTTCGCTGGTCCAGCTTCAGAATATGAAATCCGCGGTCGGAACGGATGGGCTCAGGGGTGTATGCGCCCACCCGGAGCGTTTCCAGCACAGGCCAGAGTCCTTTATAGAGGACGGGCATCCCTTTCACCAGTTTTCCGATTTTTCCGCCGCGATCACGGGTGGAGAGGTCCTCTGAATAATACCGGGCCACATCTTCAAAGGGCTGGCCATCTTTGAGCTCCTCCAGCGCCGTGCGGAGCTTTTCCAGCGCAGCCATGGTGTCCTGCGCGGAAGGAATTTTGGGTGCTTCCACCAGAAGAAGGTCCACCCGCTCTTTCTGGCGATAGCGGTCCCGGTGTTTTCTGAAATATGCGGCCACGTCTTCATCGCTGACCTGGACAAACGTGTCCGGGATGTTTTCGGCCACCAGGCGGAACATTTTGACCTTGTACAGGGTCTCCCTCAGGAAAAACTCCTGACGCGCCTCCCGATCCGCCATGGCAATCCCGGTAAACAGATCCGCACGCATCAACTGGGCAGGGATCTGCTCACGAAGATACTGCTCATAATTCACGAAAAAGGCAGCATTCTGGGGGTTGGCCAGCGCCCCCAGGTATTTCTGGTAGTCAAATTTCCCGGTGGAATCCAGGAAGGTACTGTCCTGAAGGAGTTCCTGTGGGGGGATCCGTTTGATCAATTCCACATAGGTGGGGTTGGAAAGCGTGAGGTTTCGCTGACGCGCAAGTTCCTGAAGCCGTACATTGCGGACAAACTCATTCCAGATCTCATCCTGAATCCGGCTCCGATCCAGCGGTGTGAGTTCGTGGCTTTTAACCTGTGTGGATTCCCGAATGGCACGCTCATACTGCTGCACAAAGGCTGTATAGGGAATCTCATGTCCGTCCACTTCACCGATCACACCCTGCTGCCAGGGTTTGCCCCCGACATTCAGCCGGAAAATGTCCGCCCCCAGCTGGAACAGGATCCATGCCACGAAACCGGCAATCACCACCCACAGAAAGGTCTTGGTCCGCTTCCGGAATTTCTGCATGATCATGGGCATGCTTTACGCCTCCTCCTTCAGATAACGTTGGAACCATTGCACGATCGCCTGCAACCGACGTTCCCGGTTGAGGGGTTTCCCGGAACGGGAAAGCTCGTGACTCTCCCCTTCAAAACGAAGGTAATGCACTTCTTTTCCAAGAACCTTCAGCGCGGTGAAAAGCTGGTCTGCCTGTTCCACCGGGCAACGGTAATCTTCCTCGGAATGGATAATCAGCAACGGCGTTTTCACCCGGGGTGCATAGCGAATGGGGGACCGTTTCCAGAACTCTTCCAGAAGATCCCAGGGCAGTCCCCCCACTTCTTCCAGGGCAAAAAGCCAGCCGATGTCGGATGTTCCGTAGAAAGAAAGGAAATTGGAGATGCTTCGTTGTGTAACCGCCGCACGAAAACGATCCGTGTGTCCCACGATCCAGTTGGTCATGAACCCTCCATAAGATCCCCCGGTGACCCCCACCCGCTCGGGGTCCAGAAACGAAAAGGTCTGAAGCGCCGCCTCCAGCCCCTCCATCAGGTCCTGATAATCCCTCTCTCCATAATGACGGGTCACGGCATAGGCATAGTCCTCCCCAAAACCTGCAGAACCCCGTGGATTGAGAAAGACCACGGCAAACCCTTCCTGTGTGAGCAGGTGAAACTCATGGATGAAGGCATAGCCGTAGGTGGTGCGGGGTCCACCGTGAATCTCAAGAACCACGGGATATTTCCGGTCCTTCCGGAAAAACCGCGGGGGAAGTACAAAACCTTCCAGCACCTCTCCATCCGAAGCGGTGTAGGAGAAGGAAAGGGGCTCCCGGAAACGGTACCGACGGACCACCTCTTCGTTGAAACGTGTGAGGGGACGAAGTCGTTTCCGATCCTCGCGCACCTCATAAAGTTCCGCAGGGGTGGTAAAGGTCATAAAGGAAATCACCACACGCCCGGCCTCTGCACTGACCCCTTCCACAGAACCCACCGGGATGTTCAGGGTTTCACGGGCACCTGTCGCAGGATCCAGACGCATCAGCAGGCTCCGCGGGCCATCCTGAACCCGGAACACAAACCTCCGGGTCTGTCCATCCCAGACCACAGAATGGCCCCCTCCGCCTCGAACATCCGAATTGAGCGTATTCCCGATGGATCGATCCAGATCTCCGAGCAGGTCCTCCGGGGCTTCTCCGGGACGAAAACGCCAGAGGTGTGTGGATGTTGCAAACCCTTTGTGCCGGTCATCACCCACAAAATAAATGGCGTCCTCCAGCGGGAACAGCGCGCCAATGCTGCCAGGCCACTCAAGAATCCGCGTGGGGGTCCCCCCATAAAGCGGAAGTGCATAAAGATGAACCTTCCAGTCCAGATGGGCATCCTCGTCCAGATTCCCGGCAAACAGAACTCCCCGACCATCCGCCCGGAACACCGCATTGTGGATCATGCTGGGAGCCGTTCCCCGGAAAAGGGTCCGGCTCTTCTTTTTCTCCACATCCACAAGGACAATGTCTTCCCGTGTGTCCTGGAGATATCCAGCCGTGTCCAGCTTGTGAAACAGGTGGGCAATCTCTTTGACCGTGGGTCTGGGCCCCTCTTCTTTCCCGGTCTTCTTGTTTTTACGGCTCACCACAAGCACCAGCTGGGTCCCATCAGGATTCCATTGTGCCGACACGATGCTACCGCGGGGATCCAGCACCTTCTCCGGCTCTCCAGGGCGATCCATTCTCAGGCGCATCAGCACCGTACGTTTTTTCTTCCGGGCATCCGGCAACGTAAAATACAGCATCTTCCCATCTCTGCTCCAGAACACGGGTCCCCCCACCCTGCGCTCCGGATCACTCCAGAGAACCACCCGTTCCCGCGTGCGGAGATCCATCCACTCCAGGCGGGTCTCATATCGATTCTTTGAAAAGTTCAGCCGGGTGACCGTGTACACCACCGTCCGACCATCCGGCGACAGCACCGGTCCACCCACCAGAGAAAACTCTGCCAGGGTACGGGGGGTCACACGCGCTCTGGGCATCATCCCACCTCCTGTAAGACCTTCTCCAGAATCTCCAGCGCCACGTCCATCTCCTCCCGGGTCACCGTCAGGGAAGGCACAAACCGAACCACACTCTTCCCCGCCCCCAGGAGCAGGAGCCCCTTCTCATATGCCTTCCAGATGATTTTGTCTCTTCGTTCGGAATCACCTTCCCGGGTCTTCCGGTCTTTGACCAGGTCCATCCCGATCATCAGGCCCTTACCCCGCACATCCCCGATCCATTCATAGCGATCCATAAATTTCCGGAGATGCTCCATAAAATAGGCACCCATCCGGGCTGCATTTTCCACAAGCCCCCCCTCCAGCATTTCAATGGTCTTCAGTGCGGCAGCACAGGACACTGGATTCCCGCCAAAGGTGCTGGCATGGGCACCGGGAACCCAGTCCATCAATCCCTTGCGGGCCACCATCGCCCCCAGCGGAAGCCCGGACGCGATCCCCTTGGCAATGGTTACGATGTCCGGGATGATTCCGAAGTGTTCAATGGCGAACATCTTTCCGGTCCGCCCCATCCCCGCCTGCACCTCATCGTCCACCAGGAGGATGTCGTAACGGTCCGCCACCGATTTCAGTTTGGGGAAAAAGTCATCCGGCGGGACCACATACCCACCCTCCCCCTGGATGGGCTCAAAGATGATGGCAGCCACCTCTTCCGGAGGAACCAGCTTCTCAAATACGGTGTGTTCCAGATAGTCCACCACCGCATCTGAGACCGTATCCGGCGTCGCCCCCAGTGGAGGACGGAAGGGGTCCGGATAGGGAATATGCACCACCTGGGGAAGCAGGGGCGAGAAATACCTGCGCTGAACGGCTTTGGAAGCCGTCAGAGACAGGGCACCAAACGTACGACCATGAAAGGCACCATAAAAAGCGATGAAAATCGGACGGCGTGTCTTGTAACGGGAGAGTTTCAGTGCGGCCTCATTGGCTTCCGCACCTGAATTGGCAAAAAAGACCCGCCGATTGGGACCACCGGGCACGATTTCTGCCAGTTTGGCAGCCAGGCGGGCCTGGGGGGCATAGTAGAAATCGGTTCCCGACATGTGAATCAAGCGCTGCATCTGCGCACTCGCAGCTTTCACAATCTCAGGATGTGCATGTCCTGTGGTGTTGACTGCAATCCCTGCCGTGAAGTCCAGAAAGAGGTTTCCATCCACATCCCACAGCCAGACCCCTTCTCCCCGATCAAAAAACACCGGATACAGACGGGTATACGAGGGAGAAATGTAGGCATGATCCAGTTCAAGCAGTTCTCGAGACTTCGGTCCGGGCAATTCGGTGCGGATTTCCGGTTTTCGCATGGAACACCTCTCCTTTTTTGAAGCGTTTCGCCCATTATAGGGTGTTTTTATGGAACCTTCCACCGAACCCCCTGTTCAGGGCTTTTGTTTGACAATCCCATCCGTGTTCTTCACAATTAATGCGAGAAGGGGCGGCGTAGCCGAGTGGCTCAGGCAGCGGTTTGCAAAACCGCGTACCGGGGTTCGATTCCCCGCGCCGCCTCCAGTACACATAAACTCTACAACCCTGGCAACAAGGCCGGGGTGGCGGAATGGCAGACGCTGGGGATTTAAAATCCCCTGCCCGAAAGGGCGTGCGGGTTCGAGTCCCGCCCCCGGCATGGAGGAACGATGCCCCGAAGGGGACCTGGCGCAGCTCGATTCTGGGTGATCCTGATCCTGGCGCTCGCGATCGGGGAGCTGACCAATACGATCCTGCGGAACCTTGCGCCTGCAGGTCCGCTGAAAGAAGTGGTGCTGAAGCCCCTGGTGTTTGGCCTCGTTCATCCCGTCTCTCTGGATCTCCTCGTGTTCGAACTCACCGTGGGATTCGTGATCCGGCTGAGTCTGTTCTCCATCCTGATGATCCTGTTTGCTCTGTACTTCCTGAACAAATTGCTCTGAGTGTGTTGCATGAAACAGAGGGAACTCTGGAAAGGGCTGCTCTTTATCCTTCCCGCCTTTCTCCTTCTACTGGTTTTCAAACTCTATCCCATCTGGCTGGCCTTCCGCCTGAGCTTTCATGACTGGGGAATCGCGGGCGAACGGGGATTCGTCGGGCTCTGGAATTACCGCATGCTTCTTCGAGACCCTTTCTTCTGGCAGGCGGTCTGGAACACGTGGATGTACACGCTGTTCGC
>JALUJC010000161.1 GCA_027053375.1 Caldifarciminota bacterium | reverse complement strand
TCCAGGTATCCCTGGTGGACACCTCGGGAACTCTGCTTTCCACGTATGTGAACACCCAGGTGAACGCCAGCGTCCAGAAAATCGTGTATGCCTCGGGATACGCCGTTCTTTCCGGTTCCCGAAGTCTCGGCGGAGGAACATATTTCTGGGTGATGGGAGTGGATCCTCATGTCCCGGATTCCGTCTGGACCTACCAGGAGGCGGGGAGTGGGGTTTTTGGCGCCCGTCAGCTTGCGGTTCTTCCTTCCGGCGACGTGGTGGCCGCCGGTGTGGTGAACCACGAGGTGGTGGTGGTCCGGCTGACCCCGGACTCCGGACACGTGGTATGGCGCACCTCGGTGTCCCCGGGCGCGCTTCCCGGGTATATAGATAATGTTCCGGGACTGGCGGTGACCCCGGATGGCGGGGTGCTGATCACCGCATCGGTGGGGAATCAGGCGCTGGTTGCCCGTCTGGACAGCACGGGCAACGTGATGTGGAACGCCTCCCCTCTGGGCAGTGCACGAGGACTCGCGGCAAAAGACTCCCTGATTTTTGCCGTGCGATACAGCACCAGCACTTCCACAGCCACCGTTTCCCGTCTTGACCCTGCCACCGGCACACCGCTGTGGGAACGTGGGTATGCCACCAACCTGTACATTCATGGTGCCCTGGTGGATACCGCTGGAAACTTTGTGGCAGCAGGCATGCTGGGATCCCCCAACCCTGCCTATGATGGCGTTCTCACAGTCACCCCCGATGGAATCACGCGGTACAGGGGAGGGCTGATTGGAGGATTCAGGATCAACAGCGTCGTATCCACCGGAACAGAACTCGTGGTGGCTGGAAAGGGCGCCTTTGCCCTGGCCGGACGGTACGCCATCGTGCCCTACCTCACCGCGCTGTCTTTTGTCTGGGAAGACGGAAATGACGGTGTACCCAATCCGGAAGGGGATCCCCTCCCCGGTGACTCCCTTCATCTGGTGTACCGTTTTCAGGCACACGGTGACACGCTGCTTCCCACAATGTTTCTGCGCTGCTGGAACTGCGGGACATTGACCTATCCAGACAGCATGGTTCTGCCCTCACCGGTGGTGGATGGGGACACCTTCACGGTGCGCTTCCCTGCCACCCTGGGACCTGGCGGGGGGTCTCTGCGCCTGGAGGCTTTTTATACCGTGGGAAGCGACACCTTTGCCCTGCCGAGCACGGATACCATCCTCATGTCCGTTCCGGAATATACCCATGCTTTTACCTATTACGTTCTGGACGATGGGGACCTTCACCATCCGGAGCGTTCCCTGTACTCCTGGGTGGAGACTACCGCCACCAGCGGCATCCCTCCTGCCGACACCGCCGTTCTCCTCACACTCCCCGCCCCCTTCACCTACGGCGGGGTAGCCCACACGTCCGTCTGGGTAGGCACCACCGGCTGGTTGATCTTCGGGGATACCCTTCCCGCCCTCTCCGGGAACATTCCAGATCCCGCCCTCCCGGCAAGCCATGGCCTGCTTTTCGTGGCAAAGAAAGCAGGGTTCAACGCCACACTGGACACCGTTCAGGCCGGGAGTCTGTGGGTGGTGATCTGGGAAGGGAATGGCGCCCGTGCGGAACTGGTGCTGGACTATGGAGATCCGCAGCAATCCAGAGACGACCGTATGGTGATGCAGTACCAGACGTTCACCGATTCCACCATTCGGATCGGCCTATCCGCAGGGTATGCCGGCGCGTTGCTCTGGAATGGGAGTCAGGCCGCTTTTTATCTGGCAGGTCCAGCCAGCCAGCGGGCCTATACCTTTCTCCTGGGCACCCTTGCTTTTCCTGCCTTTTCCTCTCCCCTTTCCGCCTGGGTCTGGTCGGATTCCGTCGACAACCGTCCCGGCAGCAGCGGAGATTCTGCGGTGGTGCACATTCCTTACACCAACAGCGGAAGCCCCACCGGCCCGGTGTCGTTTCACCTGAGCTGTGAGGATGGGGGAAACGGCCTGTGCGGTGCCCTCCACTTCCTCCATCCCCAGGACACGTTTCAAACCATGACCCTTGTTCCGCACATGAACAACCCGAACTCTCTTCAGATTCCGGTGCGCCTGGACTCCACAGGACAGGCCGGCGTTCGGTTCACACTCCGGATGATCATCCAGACCCCCCTGCGCTCTGACACCATCCGGCGCCCCTTCACACTGGTCCAGGACGGCGCGCTTCAATCCCCGGAGAGCACCATGGTGGGAATGAATTATGTGGGGCTGGAGCCCGGAGATTCCACGGATCTCACGATCCCCTCCCTGTCATGGATTGAAATCAACCCGGATTCCGGCGGCGCGGGGACCCTTCTTGCCGTGGATGACTGGGACGACGGGCGGGGAAGCGTGGTGCTTCCTGTTTCATTTGTGTATGACAGCGCGGCCCTGGACACCCTCTGGGTGTGCACCAACGGCTGGGCGGTCCTGGGCGGGGACCCGGGAACCAGTGAATTCGCACCGGACTCGCTGCCCGGTCCCACCGTGCCCGGGGTGATGGCTCCCTTCTGGACGGATCTGCTCTTTGAAAATTATGGAACCGGGCAGGGAATCTATGTGGATCTCCAGGATTCCCTTACAGTGATCCAGTGGGCCAATGTCCAGCGATACAGAAACACCAGCGACACCCTGAACTTTCAAATGCAGTTGCGCCCCGGGGATTCATCCATCGCTTTTGTGTATCGCAGCGACCTCCCTGCCCGGATACTCTCCTCCAGTGCCGTGGGCATTGAAAACCGCAGGACGTATGACGCGATCCAGGTGGAGTACGGCGGTACGTACCACGGCAACGCCTTTCCCATCACGGCCGGTCATTTCGTGTCCTTCCGGCCCCAGCCCGTGGTCTCCGTGGAGGAGAATGCCGCCCGTCCTCTGGTCTTTTCGGCGCGTCTGAGTCCACGGGGGCGGCACCTCCGGCTGGCGCTTCCTTCCGCCATGCATCTCCGGATCCAGATTGTGGATGCCGCAGGGCGCATCCGTTTTCACCGCAGGGGATCCTTCGCACCAGGGGTCCACACCCTTTCTGTCCCCGCGCTGAAAACCGGGATCTATTTCCTCCGGGTGGCCACGCCCACGGCCCGGGTCACCCGGAAAGTTCTCCTCACACGCTGAGTCCGGATCCTTCCTGTATACGGGCGGGCCTCTGGCCCGCCCGTTTTTTTATCAATCCATCCACTGCGAACCTGCCCGGAAGAAGGTCCCGCAAAACGCGTATTCCATGACTTTCCCCTCCCCGGGGCGGGATCTGTTCGATACAGGAAAACACAGGTCCGTCAGGACCTGCAGTACACTCAATACAGTGAACACCTGATCTTTCCGCGCCCGAATCTCGGACCCTGTACGTGTTGGCGGGATGTGTGCGTACAATCCAGCGAAAGATGGGATGATCAGGGGATGGGACGAAGATCCTTCTGCGAAATCCGTACCATTCTCACAGCGTCCCTCAGAACAGGCTGGAACGTCCAGGCGCTTCTGTACGCATCTCCGCAACCCGGTCCGTATTGCTGGGATGATCTCGTACAATGCAGCGA
>JALUJC010000160.1 GCA_027053375.1 Caldifarciminota bacterium | reverse complement strand
CCTCCGCCCTCTGGCGGTGGATACAGGAAGGGGGGGAAGGTGCGTTTGAGGGTGGATATTGCGTGGCGGATGCACGGGAAGTGTTCCTGGGCTGGGAAGCGCCGGGATTTCCCGACATTCGCCTGACGCCGGGAATCCATCCGGTGGGGGCGTGGAACCTTCGCCTGGAGGTTGCGGAGGGTCCCCTTCCCGTCGGAAGCCTGGGGACGGGACTTCCGGATATCCGGGAAGCCCGCATCCGACCGTCGCGGAAAGGGGAGTTGGTCCGGGGAAAAGCCGTGGAAGATTGGTTTCGGCGTCTCCGCCTCCCACGCTGGAAACGGAAAATCTGGCCAGTGGTGGAAGTGTCGGGTGTTCCCGTGTGGATGCCCGGTCTTCCTCCCCTTTCGGAAGGGCGCTGGCATATCAGGATCGATACAAAGGAGTGGAGAGGGTATGCGTTATTTGATTCTGCCTGAAAAGGTACAGGCTCGCGTGCAGGAACTGGCGGACCGGATTTCCGAGGATTACCAGGGGAAGACACCCCTTTTTGTGGGTGTTCTGAAGGGTGCATTTGTGTTTCTTGCCGATCTGATCCGGGCCACCCGTCTGGAAAATCTGTGGGTGGATTTTCTGGCCGTGTCCAGTTATGGGGATGCCACGGTTCACTCCGGAGAAGTCCAGATCCTGAAGGATCTCTCGGTTTCCGTGGAGGGACGACACGTAATTCTGGTGGAGGACATCGTGGATACTGGGCTTACCCTGCGTTATCTCCGCCAGTTGCTGCTGGATCGGAATCCTGCCTCCCTTCGGATCTGTGTGCTTCTTGATAAAAAGGAACGTCGTGAGGTGGAAGTCCCTGTGGATTACGTGGGGTTTGAGATCCCGGATGCATTTGTGGTGGGATACGGTCTGGACTGGGCCGAACGATATCGTCATCTTCCCGGCATTGCCGTGGTAGACGGAAGCGAAGCCTCATGACCCCCGCCTTTCTAAGGAATCTTTTTGTGTGGACGGTGATCTTTGTGGGAAGCGTGCTGGTGTTGCAGTTGCTGTCCACCAGCAGGGCCTCCACGCTCACGCTTTCCTATTCCCAGTTTGTACAGCACGTGCGGGACGGAGATGTGGCGACCGCACGTTTTGGGGACCGGGACATTCGGGGAAGATTCCAGGAACCCCTCACAGTGCAGGGCGTCACATACGAGAAATACCGGACCTATCTCCCCATGCCTGTACCCTCCCTGGTGGACACGCTTCTGGCCTATGGGGTGGAAGTGGAAGGGAGCCCGGACAATCCCTGGTGGCAGATCGTGGTTTCCTGGCTGCCATGGGTGGTGTTTCTGCTTTTCTTCTGGTTCTTTTTCTTCCGGCAGATTCAGAGTGGCCCCCGGGAAGCGCTGCGGTTTGGGGAGAGCCGTGCCCGGATCTATGTGGAGAATCGTCCCAATGTGACCTTTGACGATGTGGCCAACGCAGAAGAGGCCAAGGAGGAACTTCGGGAAATCGTGGAATTTCTCCGGAATCCGGATCGCTACCGACGGCTTGGGGCTCGCATTCCCAAGGGTGTGCTCCTGGTCGGTCCACCAGGGACCGGCAAAACCCTGATGGCCAAAGCAGTGGCTGGAGAAGCCGGGGTGGCCTTTCTTTCCATCAGTGGTTCGGAGTTTGTGGAACTGTTTGTGGGTGTGGGTGCCGCCCGGGTACGGGATCTGTTCAATTCCGCCCGGAAGCATGCCCCGGCCATCATTTTCATTGACGAGCTGGATGCGGTGGGACGGCTCCGGGGTGCAGGACTTGGCGGCGGTCACGATGAACGGGAGCAGACGCTGAATCAATTGCTGGTGGAGATGGACGGGTTTGATTCGGGCGTGGGGATTATTGTGCTCGCGGCCACCAATCGGCCCGATGTGCTGGATCCAGCCCTTCTGCGCCCGGGTCGCTTTGACCGGGTTGTGGTGGTGGACCGTCCGGACGTAAAGGGGCGCCTCCAGATTTTAAAGATTCACGCCCGCAAGGTGCCGCTGGCGGAGGATGTGAACCTGGAGGTGATTGCCCGTTCCACACCGGGATTCGCCGGTGCAGATCTGGCCAACCTGATCAATGAGGCGGCCATTCTGGCGGCACGTGAGGGCAGAGAACGGGTGACGCAGAAGGATCTGGAAGAAGCCAGAGACAAGATTGCCATGGGAAAAGCACGGAAAAGCATGGTGATCTCCGAGGAAGAACGCCGGCGCATCGCCTATCATGAAGCAGGGCATGCCCTGGTCTCCCGCATGATCCCCGAGGCGGATCCCATCTCCAAGGTGAGCATCATACCCCGGGGAATGGCCATGGGCATTACCCAGCACATGCCCGAAGAGGACCGCCATGTCTATCAACGCTCCTACCTTCTGGCCAATCTCGCGGTGTACATGGGGGGATACACTGCTGAGAAACTGGTGTTTGGTGAACCCTCCACCGGCGCCGCCAACGATATAGAGCGCGCAACGGATCTGGCGCGCAGCATGGTGACCCAGTGGGGCATGTCGGACCAGATTGGTCCGGTGGCGTTTGGAAAAGAGGAGGGTGAGGTTTTTCTGGGGCGGCAACTGACCGCACGTCGACCCTTCTCCGAGGAAACCGCCCGTCAGATTGACCAGGAAGTCCATCGCCTGATCCAGGAGGCACTGTCCCGTGCCGAGAAAATCCTGAGCGAACACCGGGATCGCCTGGAACGTCTTGCGGAAGCCCTTCTGGAACGAGAGACGTTGTCTGGAGAAGAGGTGGATCAGGTTCTGGAGCTGAAGGTCCCCGGAGAGGCAGAAAAGGACGAACAACCGGGAACCTGAGGAACGCCTCCTGCGTCTGAAGAGTTGAACCCCAAAACCTACACAGGAGGTGTTCCCATGAGAGTCTTCTCACTCCTCATCCTTTTCCTGCTGGCAGGGCCCCTCCGGGCGCATGTCCCACGATTTGAGGGGATGACCTTCCTGACCCAGGAAGAAAAGGCACAGCTGCGCACGCTGCATGTGCAGATGGAACGCAAACGGATCCCCCTGATGGGAGAATTGCGTCTGGCCCGGCTGGACCTGCAGGAAGCCCTCTTGAACGGTGCCCCTGAGCAGGAGGTCCGGGAGAAGTTTGACCGGGTCCAGAAAATCCGGGCTTCCCTCCGCTGGAATCGTCTACAGGAGCAGCTTCGTGCACGGAAGCTTCTCGGGGAAGAGAAGTACACCCGGTTTCGGACCTTCCTCAGACAGCGACGGCACGAACGCCGCCCCCTTCTTCGGAAGAAAAAAGGTTATCCGGAGAGAAGGTTCCAGTAAATTCTGGGTGCGTGCCGGGGCAGGTGCGCCTCGAGCACGCGCCCGATCTGCAGCAGGCGGTCCTCCTCCCACCAGCGCCCCATCAACTGGATTCCCAGGGGGAGGCCGTTTTCCGTATATCCTGCCGGTAAAACCAGGGCAGGAACACCTGTAAGGTTCGCCAGAAAGGCAAAGCGCATGATTTCCGTGATCAGGGAGGGATCGGATGTCCCCGTTTTGAGGTTGGAAGGGACGGGGGGTGCGGGGA
>JALUJC010000159.1 GCA_027053375.1 Caldifarciminota bacterium | reverse complement strand
ACCCAGTGTAAACAATCCAAAAAGGAAAAAGGCCACACCCGCCAGCAAAAGGACCACGGTGAGCAATCCCAGAATCATGAAAAAGCGCCGGAGCTTTTCCAGAAAATCCACCAGCGCCTCTTCAGAATCCATAACCCTCACCTCCTCTGCCTTACCGGCAGCCTGGTAGAGCAGATACCCCAGCCACAGATTGACCCAGGCCACGGTGAGACCAATCACCGTCAGGGCTTCCAGCACACCCATAATCAGGTTCAGCACCCCCAGAAAACGCAACCAGGGTTGCATCCCATGAAGCGTATCCTTCAAAGAAGTGGGACGGCTCATGCACGTTTCCTCGTGTGTCGCTGGGCAAGATAGCCCACGTTGCCCAGAAAAATCAGGACAATCAGGAGAATGTGCACACTTGCCTGGCTCACCATACCCAGGTTGGCCGGTCCTGTGGGATTGCCCACAAGCACCTCATATTCCGACGCCCCCTTGAGTGCCGGGATTAGTCCGATCACTTGCCCGGCGGTGTAGTAGAGGTAATGTCCGGGCGAAATCACGGCGGTAGAACCCAGCGCCAGGGGAAACCCATAGCGCGCCTGACCATACTGCACCCAGATATCGCCTGCTGAAGTTGCGGTCAGGCTGATCACCAGTCCTACATCCTTCAGGCTGTGGACCCCTTTCATCACCGGCATGTCTTTCAGGGGTGTGCCTTTCACATCCGTATCAAACACGGAATAGATGTCCCGACCCAGGTTGACCACCACCGCAGCGGCACCGGGACGGAATCCCCAGAGCACATAGTCCTTTCCATACACTTTGTGGAACTTTTCTGCCATCCGATCCAGGCTGAGTTGCGCCACCATCAGCCCCTGATAGGTGGTGTGGGTCATCACCATGACGCGCAGATTTTTCCGAAACGCATGGGTAAGGAGCGCCTCAAAAGCGGGTTGCATCTCCGGGATGGTGGAGGGGCCATAGTCGGTGGAAATCACAATTGGCGTACCTTCCGGAAGGGATTCAATAAAGTCATACACCGCCCGAACTTCCGGGGTGATCTGTGCCGGAAAGGTGCGCTTCAGGAAAAAGGGCAGGGCCGCAGCCAGAAACACCAGCCCATAGATCCAAGGTTTGGGAATGCGCCCCAGGGTAAGAAACATCCTGCTCACCGGAGGTACCCCCGTTCCATGCCGAAGAGGATACGATAGCCGAAAGCCAGACCCCCCAGCGCCAGGCCGAATTCAATGCCCCGCTTTCCTGCCACCTGGGGCACCGTCAGAATCCAGGAAGCCACCCCCGGGATACGGGCGGCAAGCTGGGGGAATACGGCCGGAAGGACCAGGATTCCACTGAAAAGGAGTACCAGCACAGGCCCCCCACGGTACAGCACACGATCCAGGGGTGTACGTACAGGGCGATGATAGAGTTCAAAAGCCAGAAGAACGCCGAATGCGGAAAGCAACGGGACCGCCACGTACTGCCCCAGGGGAACCCGTCCCAGCATTACCAGACCGGCGCTCACCAGCAGAAGTGTGGACTCAAAAGAACGTGCACGAAAGGCACGATAGGCAGCGGATGCGATGAAAAAGGCAAGCAGGGAGAACATGGTAGCTTCCAGCGGGACTTCCACATTCATAAAGATCCAGAGGAAATGGGAATGCGGGGCGAAAGGACTTCCAAACTGCTTCCAGGCCACAATCCCCCAGACCAGTGTCACGAAAAACCCAATCAACAGAACCGCCGAATAGAACGCCTGCATCCCCCCGCGCCGGATCCGTCGGAGATGGTGCAGCACCAGGCTATCCACGCCAAGCAACAGCGCAAACCCCACCACAATGTAATACCAGCGAAGTGCCCAGAGTTCCACCTTTGGAAAAGGATCCCGCGGAATGAAGAAAGAAATCACGATAAACAAACCACTCAAAAAGACCAGCACCAGGGGACCGCTCATCTCAGTGCACCTCCAGGAGTTTGGAAAGGAATGGGATCCCCAGGCTTGTCAGCAGAGAACCCAGGGCAATCATTCCCACAAACAGGGCCTTGAAGATGTCTTCCGCCTTCAGGGTGGCAAGCTCTTCCGGGCGTTGAGAGAGATAGGCGCTGGCGGCATAGAATTCTTCACCGATCAGGGTATAATCGCACGCGGCGATAAAGAAGGGCAGCTGATCCACCGCCGGGGTTCCTGCAACCTGAATGGCGCCCACCGTGTTTCCGGTCTCCGCCATGATCAGGCTTTCGGCATAATAGTACCCCATCAGAAAGATGGCACCGGGCTTTTCACGCATCATGGTTCCGGCAACGGTGGAGGCATATCCGAACTGCTGCACAGTTGTGAAATAGACCCGGTCTTCTTCATACAGATCCGGCCTGCCCGCTTCCAGATAGGCTTCCTTCATGATCTCCTGGGCTGCTGCCATCACCAGGGGTTCGCGCAGGGGAACCAGCATGGGCGTGGCATATTCCGCAGACTTCTTTGTCACATATTTCAGGATGCTCAGGGCGGAAAGGGTGGGGAGGGTATCCAGGTCCGTCATTCCGGGAACATAGAGAATGGGTCGCCCCATCTCTGTGGACCGTCCCACCGCGTCATCCAGGGCTTCCAGTCCTGCAATTTTTCGAATAAAGATCGGGCGACCTGCCCGGGTCCACTGTACAAAAAGGAAAAAGGCTATCCCGAAAAGAATCAGAAAGATGAGGATCGGAGCACGGTCGGTGTTGAACCATCCAGGGGGCGCGGGTGTTTCGCCCTCCCCGGATTCCGAAGGTGGCGCTGTTTCAAGGCGAAGACCGGCCTGGGCTGCATAGGTTCCATCGGGACGACGAAGCAGATAGGTCACGGTTCCCGTATCGGGAAGCGTCGTATCCACAAAGGAGGTTTCCGGGACAGTCAGGGTTCCCAGGGAGGTAGTATCGGTTCCCACCACCCGCAGGAGCGACCAGGAGGAGTCCACCGGGATGCCCGAGATCTGGACGTTCACACCCCCCTCTGTGTGTTGCAGATCCATACGGGGGGCAGCCATCAACAGCGCCATCCACAGGGAAAAGGCCACCATTGCCGTGAAGGATAGGGGACGGACACAGGTCTGTCAACCGGTCAATTCTTTTCTTTATTTTCGGTTCACCGAAGCCGAACATTCTGCATTTCATTGACAGAACAGGGGATATACAACAGAATGTTGTTCAAAGGCAGTGGAGAAACAGGAGGCGTACCGTGAAGCGTTTGCTTACGAGTGTGGCTCTTGTGGTTGCCCTTTTTTACGGGGGGTGTAAGGGATTGTTCAAGCCAGGGGGTGACGATAGCGGAGGCTCCGGAACGGTGTCCAAGGATTTCATCTGGGTGAAGATCATCCTGGACTGGGACTGGTCACAGGTGAGCCTGCAACCGGATTCCGTGTGGGTGAATTCTGGCGAAAATGGGGCAGGAGTTATGCGAGCACACCTGTTCGATCACTGGTCTCAGTCTCTTGCGAATCCATACGATCCACCGTCATCCATTCTTGGGCTTATGGAGAAGGATCAGTATGGCACTTTTATGATTTCCTCAGAAGATAACCTCATACCC
>JALUJC010000158.1 GCA_027053375.1 Caldifarciminota bacterium | reverse complement strand
GTTCTCAGGGTAGAAAAACACACCCCTGAGCGGTATCGCTCCCTGGACGAAGTTCGTGCGACCCTGGAGGCGGAGCTTCGTCGAGAAAAAGAAGAACAGTTGCGGGAAGCGCTCAAGATACGTCTGGCGGATCGCTATGGGGTAAAAACGGAAGAGGAACTGAAGAAGGCTGCCAGAGAGGGCACGTCCGGGAAAAAAGAACATTGAACAATCCCCGACCGCTTCATTTTGAGGTCACCGCGCGGGACCCGCACTCGCGGGCCCGCGCGGGCACACTTCGTCTGGCTGATGGGCGATCTGTCCAGACACCCGGTTTTATGCCGGTGGGGACCCTCGCCGCCGTGAAAGGTCTGGATCTCCGGGATCTGGAGGAACTGGGTGTCCGGATCCTGATCAGCAATCTGTATCACCTGATGTTGCGCCCCGGTGTGGAAGTGGTGGAAGCCCTGGGTGGAATTCGCAGCTTTATGGGGGGCTTTCAGGGTGTGGTGGCCACGGATTCCGGGGGGTTTCAGGTCTACCGGCTGGGCGATCTTCGCCGGGTCACAGACGAGGGGGTGACCTTCCGTTCGCCCTACGATGGACGGGAAATCCATCTGACACCCGAACGGGTGGTGGACCTCCAGCAGCGGCTGGGAAGCGATCTCTGGATGATGCTGGATGAACCCTCTCCCTATCCTGTCACCCACGCTGAGGCCCGCCGGCAGCTGGCGCGAACCCACCAGTGGGCCGAACGGGCACGGATCCATTACGACCGTTCGCCCCGAGCCGGCGCGCTGTTCGGGATCGTTCAGGGAAGTGTGTATGAAGACCTCCGTGAAGCGTCCGCACGTTTTGTGGCGTCGCTGGACGTTCATGGGTTTGCCATCGGAGGGCTGGCGCTGGGTGAACCCTCGGTGGAACGGAACCGGGTTCTGGAAGTGGTGGTCCCCCTTCTCCCCGAGGACCGTCCCCGCTATGTCATGGGGGTGGGGTACCCGGAGGATCTGGTGGAGGCGGTGGAACGGGGTGTGGATCTTTTTGACTGTGTGTTGCCCACGCGCAATGCCCGAAAGGGGACCCTTTTTACCCGGGAAGGACGGATCAACCTCCGCAATGCCCGGTATCGGGAGGATCCCCGGCCGCTGGATCCTTCGTGTGCCTGTCCGGTATGCCAGCGATACAGCCGGGCCTATCTCCGGCATCTCCTTCGGGCAGGCGAGCCTGCGGCACCCCGTTTGCTGACCCTTCACAATCTTTATTTTTATCTGTCGTTGATGGAGGAGATGCGTGCGGCCATACGGAATGGGACCTTTCAAACCTGGAAACAGCGTTTTCCCCGTGGGCGCTGGAGCAAGGAGGAACAGCATGTGGGACCCCCGGTTTGAACGATGGGCGGATGTGCTGGTGCGGTACTGTCTCTCTCTGAAGGAAGGAGACATCTTCAAAATCGATGTGGGCGGTGTGGAGGCACAGCCCCTGGTGGAAGCGGTCTACCGGCGTGCGCTGGAGGTGGGAGCCCACCCGTATGTCCGGGTTTCCCCTTTTGATCTGGGGGAGATCTTCTATGAGACGGCCAGCGAAGCCCAGCTGACCTTTGTGTTTCCCCATGAGGAATTTGAGGTGGATCATGTCCATGCCCTGCTGACCATCTGGACCCCCGGAAATTTGCGGGCGGGAACCGCCATTGATCCTGCACGACAGGCAAAGGCGGCTCGCGCCCGGGAGGCGCTTTCACGGAAGTGGATGGAGAAGGTAGACCGGGGGGAAATCCGGTGGACCGGTACGCTGTTCCCCACCCTCACGCAGGCGCAGGAATCGGGCATGTCCCTTCGTCGTTTTCGTGAATTTGTGTTCCATGCCCTCCATCTGAATGATCCCGACCCACTGGCGTACTGGAAAGAGAAGGGCAAAGCCCACGCCCGCATGGTGGAGCGGCTTTCTTCCGTCCGGGAATTGCATCTGCTCGGAGAGGGTACCGATCTTCGTGTGCGGGTGGAGGGCCGGAAGTGGATCAGCGATGACGGGCGACTGAACTTTCCGGGAGGAGAAGTTTTTACAAGTCCCCTGGAACACGCCACCGAGGGCGTGGTGACCTTCAATCTTCCCTCTATGTACAGCGGGCGCGAGGTGGAGGGGGTTCGCCTGGTGTTTGAAGAGGGGCGTGTGGTCAAAGCGGAAGCGCGAAAAGGCGAGGCGTTTCTCCGGGAGATGCTGGCCCTGGATGAAGGGGCTTCCCGGCTGGGAGAATTCGCGATTGGAACCAACGAGAACATTCAGTCCTATGTGGGACACACGCTTTTTGATGAGAAAATCGGGGGCACCGTTCACATGGCCCTGGGCCATGCCTTTCCCCAGGCGGGTGGAAAAAACACATCCGCCCTGCACTGGGATCTGGTGTTTGACCTGCGGCAGGGCGGCGAACTGCGGGCGGATGGGGAGCCCATTCTGGTGGACGGGGTCCTGAAGATCTAAAGGAGGGCTCCATGAATCGCCGAATTGAAGGGCGTACCGTACTGATCCTGGGCGGCACCGGGCAGGTGGGACAGGCCGTGGTGCGTGTGCTCCTGCCCCGGAAACCACGAAAGGTGGTCATCACAGGGCTCACGGAGCGGGAGGTGAACGACGCCCTCCAGGTGCTGCGACCCGAAGCCGATCGGTGGCAGGTCCCGCTGGTGGGAGACTGGGGAAATATCTTCGTTCGGACCGAGCTGAAGGACGTGTCTCTGCGGATGCTGTTTGACCGGATTGAACACCGCCCCGAGGAAGTGGATGAGGACGCATGGAACATGGCGTTTCAGGTGGTGGAAGACATCCTGGAAGAACTTACGGCCGACCGTCTTCATGCCTCCTTTCTGTACCATCTCATGGATCGCCACCGCCCGGAAATTGTGGTGGATACCATCAACACCGCCACCGCTGTGGCCTATCAGGACGTTTATGCCGTAGCCCGTGCTGCTTTTCAGGCGCTTCGATCGGGCAATGAAGCCCACGCCCCGAGGGGGTTTGTCCGATTGCTGGCCACCCTTTCCGTCCCCCAGTTGATCCGCCATGTTCAGATCCTGTGGGAGTCGTTGATTCACGCTCGAACGGAAGTCTATGTCAAGGTGGGCACCACCGGCACCGGCGGCATGGGCTTGAACATCCCCTATACCCACGGTGAAGAACGGCCCTCCCGGGTGCTGTTGTCCAAGAGTGCGCTGGCCGGTGCACACACCCTTCTGCTGCTCCTGGCGAGCCGGACACCGGGCATTTCTCTTTTGAAAGAACGCTTTTCCTCGGACACCATGGCGGATCGTCTGCACACCTCCCGTCTCCCCAGCGGACCCATCATCAAAGAGATCAAACCCGCTGCACTGATTGCGTGGAAACGTCTGAAAGTGGACCGGGTCCACCGGCGGGGTCGGCCCCTTCCACTGTTTGACGTGTCACGCAATCAGGTGGTGAGGCTGAAACCAGGGGAGACCTTCGATCTTCAGAAGCTCCCGCCTGCCCGACCTGTGGCGGAGGCTTTTGAAAGCCTCTATGTGGATACCGGGGAGAACGGCCTCTTTTCCCTGGAGGAATACAAGGC
>JALUJC010000157.1 GCA_027053375.1 Caldifarciminota bacterium | reverse complement strand
CTTCTTTGGTGATGATCATGCCGTCCGCGATCCACGAACCAAGCTTTTGCTCCAGGGCTTCTGCCATACAGGCGGAGGCTTTGCCAGCCCCAAACACCGCAATCCCCTTCTCCAGCGGTAAGGTATGATCCCGCCCCACCAGAACCAGGGAGTTTCCGTGCACCTGAAGTGCGCGATCCAGCAGCGATGCTGGCTGAACCGCATGCAGCGCCTGCTGTATCAGCCGATGGAGCGGATCGGGGAGCGTTCCGACCATCCCAGGGGCTCCGGGTAGAGAGCAAGTGCCTTCAGAATCAGATGTTTCTGTGCGTTTCCTGGACGCGGGGGGATCTTTTCTCCTGTGTCGTGCACAGAGAGGCCCACCGCCACGCCGTGATCCATCAGGGCCACGGTCAGCGAGGCCACCTCTTCCAGCTTCTGTTCCGATGCGTTCGCGGGAACTTCCAGGATCACCTCCTGGCTGCTCTCTTCCAGGAAGCGTTTGGTTTCCATGGCGCCGGTTTTCCAGAAACTCCGCCAGTAAATTCTCCGGGGAGAATCCCCGTACTGAAAGGGACGGAGGCCCCCGAAATCCCCTCCCGTGCCTTCCCGGTCTGCGGGGTGTTCCCCCTGTGTTCCTTTGAGCAGGGAAGACCATGTTTCCGGGGAAACTGGATGGATGCGAGGATAGATCAGAATACGCACCGGTGGCTGGAGCACCACGTTTTCGGTACGGTACGCCAGACCGAAGGGAAATCCGCTCCGAACCTGCAGTGTGAGAATCTCCTGCCACCCCCGGTCCGGGAAGCGGAACACCCACAGGGTTTCCTCTGTTCCGTGGCGGGGCAGGTGAAAAACCAGGTTCGGATGGGGCGCATATTCGGAGGAAAAGCGCAGGAGAAAGGAGGGAAATCCTTTCTGGTTACGGATGACCAGCCGTAGGGGGGTGGGTTCATTGCGGTACGTGTGGCGGGGGGCTTCCAGGGAAATGTGCAGATCGGAGAGATTCAGGTAGGCGAGGAAGCTGCTGGTTGCCATCACTGCCAGGAGAAAGGACGTCACAAGATAGAGAAGGTTGTCCGCTGTGTTCACGGCAGCCAGACCAAGAAGCAGTGTGGTCCCTGCGTAAAGCCATCCCGCTTTGGTCAGACGAATGCGTGCACGCCGGGGTCGGAAGGGCATCTTTTGAAGTATACGCCATGCCTCTCTGCGCTTCAACCACACCCATTGCTTCACCGAAAATCAACATGAACGGGGGTTGTTGCCTCAGGGTCAGACATGCACGAAAGGGGCCATATTCGCTGCGTCTGCGCACCTTCCCGGTACCTTTTCTGTTTTCGTCGGTGTAGAAGGGGAAAGAGCTTCTCTGGACAGCGTGAAATACATTAACAAACTGATGGATTTGCGGGTATAAGGTACGGAAAAACTGTACCGGTGGAAGCTCTGTGAATGGGTCAGGCGATACATCCCTTCGGAATGCGTGGCCGGTTTCTCATGGTGGCTGCGAAAGACTGAAGGTTACGCGTGTTTAAGGAATCATCACTTTTCTCCACAGGCCCACATCCTTCCCGTTTTCAGGAAGAAGCAACAACAAATAAGTTCCGGAAGGGAGGTGCAGCGGAAGGCGGGCAGGGAGCGAAACACGGGAATTCATTACCACCCGTCCCGCCGCGTTCACCATCTGGAGACGGACGGTTTGACCGTTCCACTCCGACACCGAGACCCGAAGCCAGAGGGACGAATACACGATCTTTCCGAATACCCCTCGTTGCGAAGCCACGGACGACACGGCTGCCTGCTGCTGATACATGCACACACGGCTACCTACAACACCGGTGAAGGTTCTGGATACCCCCTCTGTATAGAGCCCTCCCTGCCACGCTTTAACCCGGAATCTTCGTGGCGCCTTGGGATCGTTCCATCGATCGTCCAGTGGGATTCGGATCCGTCGGGCAATCCGGAAATTCACATTCGTCCAGCGTGCAACCCTCTGCCACATCGGAACACCGCCCCAATAGGAAAGCACTTCCACCACAATCGAGTCCAGGATGGAACCGGATGGAGGAAAACCCACGTTGCAAAAAGCGATATAGGCATAAGGGCACGCCCTGGGATGATCGGGATTCAGATTGTCCTCAGGTTCCACACTAACCTGAGGTCCACCGGGATAGGCATAGCCATAGACACAGGCAAATCCCACGACGGCATCGTTGTCCACATAGCGAAGGGATTGATCCAGCACGGGTGCCATGAGGGCTGCAGGATTATAAGCGTGTCCCAGACCAAGGAAATGGCCGATCTCGTGGCGAAGCACGGACTGCCCGTTCACCTTCGTGGAGTCACAGTTGGCCCAGCAGATTTTTCCCCACATCTCAAGGGGGAAGATGATGGGTGCGCCCTGATAGATCCCTTTCTGCGTGTCGCAGTATTTCGGATCCACCCAGGCGATACCTCCTAACTCATCAGTGCGGCCGCCGGCCTTGCTGATGCTAATACTGTTTACTTTGCCTGAACTTGCTCCTCCATAGAATATTGCGTCCGTAGAAAGCTGGTTCAGGAGGGTGTACTCCCAGTCCATTACAGCGGCATATACGTCTCCATCAAGGGCGGCAGGGAAAGAGGGATCGCGATAGAGGGTGATGGCGCCCGATCCCGGGGCCTCAAGCTGCGGCCACCGGCAGAAATATGGCAGCGCTCCCACCCACAAGAGCATGAAAAGCGTGCTCATCACATCCCCACCTCCCGTTCCATCTGCTGGAAAAACCGGCGAACAAGCGCACCGATTCTGCGCAGTTCTGAAAGCTTTACCCGATGAACTTTGCGATGCAGCAAATCCAGCCAGACCTCCTCCCCATCCACCTTCTGGCGGACCCATTCTCTCATCCGCTGCGGAAACCGATCCGGGATCCATACACCTGAATGTGTCCAGCATCGGGAAAGATAGGAAGGAGAACGCCACACGAAGGCGCTGACCAGCATGGGAAACCGGAGATCTTCCGGTGCAGGGGAGAAGTATTTTTCCCACCGGCCACCGGGAAACCACATGCGGCGTCCGGAATCACCGGGGACGAGGCCGCCATAGATGGTGATCCAGGTTCCGGACTGAACCCGATAGGTGGACCAGGGGGCCTGCCAGAGCACTTCTTTCACGTGGTACCGGTAAACGCCTTCCCAGCAGGGCATGGCCGGGTCCGGATCCTGTGCAACATAGCCCGTGTCTGCAAGCACCAGAGCTGTTCCATCGAAAAACCGGCCAAGAATCAATCGTATTTTTGACGTCTCTATGCCCGTTTGGGTGTGAAGAAAAGCAACCAGTGTATCCTTCAGCGTGGATATATCCAGAGGGAAATACACCAGGCTCCACAACACATTGTCGATAAAGAGGCTGGAGTCAGTAAGGGGAAATCTCTGCGAGCGATAGTAAGGGTATACAACCTCTTCAAAGTATTTCTGGATGATGGGGTGTTTCAGGATAGGGTGGGGGATGCGGTAGGGCAGGGGGACCCTTTCTCCTGGTCGGAAGCGGAAGGGTCCGAAAGGCTGGTTTTGAAAAAGCAGGAGTCCTGCCAGGGCGACACGGATCATTTCTCTTCCTCCT
>JALUJC010000156.1:1661-3584 GCA_027053375.1 Caldifarciminota bacterium | reverse complement strand
GGAACCGTTCTCCCCTTCCGTCCACCACCTCCACTTCCAGCAGGTAATGCTTGGTCACGCCATACTTGAGGGCGCGGGGACCCCCGGCGTTTTCAGCCACATTTCCCCCCAGACTGCACATATCCAGGCTGGCCGGGTCCGGCGGATAGAACAAACCCAGGGCTTCCATCTCTTTCTGGAATTCTCCCGTGATCACCCCCGGTTGTACACGTGCCATCAGGCTTTCGGAATCCACGTCCAGAATCCGGTTCATGCGGTCAAACACCAGCAGAACACCGCCGTGGATGGGCAACGCGCCCCCTGTCACCCCCGAACCGCCTCCGCGCGCGGTGACAGGGATGTTGTGCTGGTACGCCAGGTGCACAGCTTTTTCCACATCTTCCGCGGTTTCGGGATGGACCACGAGATCCGGGGGATAGGGGGTGCTGATCCCGGATTCATCAAAGGCATACTGCATCCGATGGGCTTCGTCAGAAAAGACTTTTTCTTCTCCAATGGCCCGTTCCAGAGCCAGGTGATAGGTGTCCAGCCGGTGTTTCATGCGCTCCTCCTCATGGCCTATGATTCTTCATTGCGGGGGTGTGCCCGATCAAAGGCTTCCCTTAACCGGCGAAGGGTGAGGTGGGTGTAGATCTGGGTGGTGGCCAGGTTCGCATGCCCCAGAAGTTCCTGAATGGTTCGCAGGTCCGCGCCCCGATCCAGGAGATGGGAGGCGAAACTGTGCCTCAGGAGATGGGGATGCACCCCGTGATGCGCGGCGCGTTCCTTGAAAACCCGTCGCAGGATTTCCCAGATCCGCTGACGGGAAAGGGGATTGCCACGTGTGGATACGAACACGTGGTCGGTGCGGGGGCGAAAGTGGGGACGCTGCTGAAGATAGGCTTCCAGGGTGGTTCGGGTGTTTCGTGTGAAGGGGACCACGCGCTCCTTGCCACCTTTTCCCACGACCCGAAGAAGACGGGCGCGCAGGTCCACGTCTTTGAGGGTGAGTTCTGCCACTTCGGAGACGCGCAGGCCCGTGCTGTACAGCAGATCCACCAGGGCGCGGTCCCGATAGTCCACCGGGGTTTCACAGGTCCACTGTTCAATCACATCCATCAGCAGGTGGTCGGGAAGCACTTCCGGGAGATTCCGTGTGATTTTCATGGGCTCCAGCAGACGGGCAGGGTTGACAGATAGATGCCCTTCCCGGACCAGGAAATGGAAGAAACTCCGGAGAGTGGAGAGTTTGCGCTGGAGGGTGGTGCGGCGGTATCCCGTCAGGAAAAGCTCGCGGATCCATCCCTCCACATGGTGGGGATTCACCTCGTTCCATCGGTGTATGCCTTCTTCTTCAAGAAACGTCATGAACTGCTCCAGGTCCCGGGTGTACGCCTTGAGCGTATGAACGGATGCGGCGCGTTCTACCCGGAGGAAACGTAGGAAGGATTCAGGTAGGTGTCGATCCATTGCGCCAGGGTTTCCCGCGCACGTTCCACCAGGAATTTGCGCTTTTCCACACGACGGAGTTTTTTGGGGACCTGAATCATCAGGC
Organism: Caldifarciminota bacterium; assembly: GCA_027053375.1. GTDB lineage: Bacteria > Hydrothermota > Hydrothermia > S141-80 > S141-80 > JALUJC01. Next base: position 2,050 of record JALUJC010000156.1, on the reverse strand, counting down.
CGAAGTTGGGGTTCATGGGCTGGAAATACCGGGGATTGGATGTGGCGATATAGCGGAACAGCGCACCCATCATGGTGTGCACAGGGAGCGGAACCGGATCCAGTCCCCGGGCCATTCGTGCGGCGTTGAATCCTGCAAGCCAGCCGCCGGCTGCTGCGGCAAGGTAGCCTTCCGTTCCAGTGATCTGTCCCGCAAAAAAGATACGGGGATCCCGGCGAAACTGGAGGGTGGGGTCCAGAAGGACGGGGCTTTTGATAAACGTGTTGCGGTGGATGGTCCCGTACCGGAGGAATTCAGCCTTTTCCAGCCCCGGGATCAGGCGAAAAACCCGCTTCTGCTCAGGGAAGGTCATCTTGGTCTGGAATCCCACCAGGCTGAAGGACGTGTTT
>JALUJC010000156.1:0-1651 GCA_027053375.1 Caldifarciminota bacterium | reverse complement strand
TTTTCCTCGTTTTCGGGGCGAAGCTGGACCACCGCAAAGGGGCGCACCCCGGTTCGCGGATCCTCCAGACCCACGGGTTTCAGGGGGCCGAAGGCCAGGGTGTGCAGTCCACGCCGTGCCATTTCTTCAATGGGAAGGCATCCTTCAAAATATCCAAGACTTTCCTCAAAACCATGAGGTTCCACGGTTTCCGCTTCCAGCAATGCCTGGACGAACCGTTCGTATTCTTCCCGGCTCATGGGGGCGTTCAGATAGGCGCTGTCGTCCCATCCATGGCGGTCCTTCCAGTAAAGTTTGTCCATGTCCAGGGTGTCACCGTCCACAATAGGAGACACCGCATCATAGAAGGCAAGGAAGGCTTCTCCTGTTAGAGACTGAAGTGCACGGGAGAAGGTGTCCGAGGTGAGAGGACCCGTGGCGATGATCACGATTCCCGTGGGCGGAATTTCGGTGACCTCGTACCGACGAATCTCCACCAGGGGATGCCGTGCCAGGGTTTCTGTAATGATTTCGGAAAAACGTTCACGGTCCACGGTCAGGGCTTTGCCTCCGGGGAGAGCCGCTTCCTCAGCCGCCTGTAAAATCAGGGAATGGAGGGTTCGGAGTTCTTCCTTGAGAAGTCCCTGTGCGTTGTAGAGATCCCTGGATTTCAGGGAATTGCTGCACACCAGTTCCCCCAGCCGATCCGAGTGATGCGCGGGGGTTTGCTTCACAGGGCGCATTTCGTACAGCACCACGGGAATTTCCCGGATGGCCAGCTGGTACGCGGCTTCAGAACCGGCCAAGCCACCACCGATCACCACCACAGGCGTTGTGTTCTTCATGGTGTTGATTATACGGGATCCGGTGGGGAGCAGTTTTCCGTGTCCTCATCTTGACATCCCCTGCCCTTCGCCGTACGCTTTCGCCGGTTGAGGAACCGGGAGGCCTTCTATGAAACGTGTGCTGTGGTTGCTGTTGCCGGTGTTTCTTTTTTCTGCCCCCAAAATGCCCCTGCTGGAGATGTTCACAAGTGTGAACTGTCCTGGTTGTGGTCCAGCAGATGATACCCTGGACGACATCTATGCCCAATACCAGGGGCAGATCGCCATAGTTCGGTACCACGTTTGGTGGGTGGGGACCGATCCGTACAATCAGGCGAATCCTTTAGATGTCTTCAACCGTGTAAATTTTTATGGAATTCCCTACTCTCCATATCTGTGGATCAATGGCAACATTAATGGTGATTACACGGCAGATCAATGGAGAGCACTTATTGTGAGCGCGATACAGGATACATCTCCTGTGATCGTGAATGTGCAATTGGGTGTAGACACAAGTTTTGGCGCGGTACAGGTGGTCACCTCGATTCAACACACTGGACAGGATACGATCTCCGCGCATCTTTATTCCGTACTGGTGGAAGATTCTCTCTATTATCTTGGTTCCAATGGCCATCCCTGGCATCATCAGGTGATGAGAAAAATGCTCCCTTCGTCCTACGGGAAGGCGATCACGCTCTATCCTGGTATGACGCTTCAGGATACGGAATATGCCGTTCTGGATCCCGTATGGGTTCCCGGGAACCTTCGGGCGGTGGTCTTTCTTCAAAACATATCAACCAAACAGGTCTATCAAACAGGGTTTTCAGAGGCAACATTTGTGGAGGTAT
>JALUJC010000155.1 GCA_027053375.1 Caldifarciminota bacterium | reverse complement strand
GTAAACCGATCAGGCCGGGCAATTCCAGAATCTCCTGCACCACTTCAATAAGCAGCTTCTCATAGAAGGGATCCCCGATCTGCACATTGGGACGTCGGGAAGCCGTATCCTCGTCCAGGTTTTCCGAAGCAAAGGTGGCCCCATGGATGCCATCCCGCGCGGTGGTGTTGCCGAAGAGAAGAAGAAGGTTTCCGGGCCCCTTCAGGATGGCCTGCTGAACACGCTCCAGGGGGACCACACCCACACACATGGCGTTGACCAGCGGGTTTTCACGATAGGCTGCATCGTACACAATCTCACCGGCCACCGTGGGCACGCCCGTGGCATTCCCGTAGCCGCTGATTCCCGCCACCACACCCTTCGCCAGAAAAGCCGAGCGTTTTTCCTGAGGCGGACCAAACCGCAAACTGTCCAGAAGCGCCAGGGGCCAGGCGCCCACCGCCAGCACATCCCGAAGAATGCCGCCCACCCCCGTGGCGGCACCGTGATAGGGCTCCACAGCCGAGGGATGATTGTGACTTTCAATTTTGAAGGCCACGCCATACCGCGCGTTCAGACGGAGCACACCGGCATTTTCCCCCGGCCCCAGAACGGTCCGATCGCTCTTCTGGGGGAATCGGCGCAGGAAACGCCTGGACGTTTTGTAGCTGCAATGCTCGGACCAGTTCAGGGCGAAGACCCCCAGCTCCACCCGATTGGGCGTGCGACCCAGACGCCGGAGGATCTCCTGATACTCTGCTTCCGTGAGCCCCATGGAACGGGCAACGTCCTGAAGATCAGGCGTCATGGGAGGAGGCTCCAAGCGTCAGAACCTGAATCTGATCATTGGTATAGATACAGATCTCCGAGGCGATCTGGATACTCTCCCGCACAATGGCCTCGGCAGAGAGATCGGTATGCCGATAGAGGGCCCGGGCAGCCGCCAGCGCATAGGCGCCACCACTCCCCACGGCCAGAATGGGTTCTTCAGGTTCAATCACGTCTCCGGCACCGGACAGGAGGAACATTCTGGACGTGTCCACCACTATTAGAAAGGCCTCCAGCCGACGGAGCATGCGGTCCTGCCGCCACTGACGGGCAAATTCCACAACACTGCGTTCCAGGTTTCCCCGGTGACGTTCGTGGATCCGCTCCAGCTGTTCCAGGAGGGTAAGGGCATCGGCTACAGCCCCCGCAAACCCGGCAAGCACCTGACCTCCCGCAAGACGGCGGACCTTTCTTGCCGTGTGTTTGACCACGGTATCGTCAAAGGTGATCTGACCGTCCGCCCCCACCGCCACCTGCCCGTCCCGAATCACTGCAAGGACAGTGGTGCTGCGGCGGGTCATTTCCCCCTCCTCAGAATTCTTCTTCCTCTTCCCAGTAACTGTCTTCCTCCTCCACAAAGGATTCCTCTTCAAGTTCAAGGAGCTCCTGGTCCACTTCGGAAAGTTCTTCGTATTTCTCCCGAAAAGCGTTCTCCAGATCCTCCGGAGAAATCTCCCCCTGCCGTGCCATCTCCACCAGCTCCGCGATTTCCCCCTCAATCTGCGCAATCCGCTTCTGGTAGTACTCAATCCGGTCTTCAAGTTCTTCCGGCAGCTGCTCCCGCAGAACGTCCAGGAAACTGTTGAGCTCACCGATATAGTACCACCAGCCTTCCAGATAATCGGTGGCCGCCTGCCAGATGCTCAGAATCTCTTCATCGTTGAGGCCCGACATGTTCGCCTCCTGTTCCCGGTGAGTCGTATATATACGGGGCGCATAGAAGTATGTCAAGAACGGGACAGGATCCCCTGTTCAACCCTCCTCTGGATGCACTTTCGAGCCAGGAGGTATATAATGGGAATGCACGGGCAACGCACAGGGAGGAAAACCGTGAACACGTTGCTTCTTGTGGGTCTGGGACTTGCGTTGTACGTGGTGTTCTATCATGTGTACGGTCGCCGGCTGGCCGAGCGTCTTGTGCGCCAGGATCCGGACCGCCCCACCCCGGCCCATCGGCTCCAGGACGGTGTGGACTATGTGCCCACCCCGCGGGGTGTGCTTTTTGGACACCATTTTGCCTCCATTGCCGGCGCATCCCCCATCGTGGGACCGGCCATCGCCATGGCGTGGGGCTGGCTCCCGGCCATCCTCTGGATCTGGGCTGGCAACGTCTTTCTGGGCGCGGTGCATGACTACCTTGCGCTGATGGCCTCGGTGCGCAACGATGGCCGAAGCGTCCAGTGGGTTGCTGGACGTTTAATGAGCCGGCGAACGGGCCTGCTCTTTCAGGTGTTTATTCTGTTCACCCTGATCCTGATCATCGCCGCTTTCGCCTCCATCATCGCCGGGTTGTTCCACCGCATTCCAGAAGTGGCCACCGCCAGTGGGTTGTTCATTCTGAGCGCTGTAATCACGGGGTGGTTGCTGTACCGGACACCTCTGGGCCTGGTGGGAGGTACCCTGGTGGGACTGGTGCTTACCGCGGGGTCGGTCTGGCTGGGTTTCCGCTTTCCCCTCTCCCTCTCCACCCACACCTGGCTGCTTCTTTTATGGCTGTACGCCGGGCTGGCCTCCTCCCTCCCGGTCTGGATACTTCTGCAACCCAGGGATTATCTGAATGCTTACCTGCTGTGGTTCGGACTTGCACTGGGCGCCCTGGCGCTGCTGCTCGGCGTAGAGGGATTCCACCTCCCCGCCTTCACCACCTGGCAGGCCCATGTGGTCTCGGGTGTCCCCTCCCCTTTCTGGCCGGTGGTTCCTCTGATCATTGCCTGTGGTTCCCTCTCCGGATTTCATTCCATCGTGGCATCCGGTACCACCTCCAAACAGCTGAATCGTGAAACCGACGGCCTTTTTATTGGCTTCGGCGCCATGTTTACCGAGGGTTTCCTTTCCACCCTGGTGGTGGCGGCCATTGCTGCTTATGGCGCCACAGTGCTGGCAAACGTGGCATCCAGTCTTGAGGCTTCCAGTGTGGCACGTTCCTATACATCCTGGATCGGGTCCGTGGGTGGCCCCGTGGCCATTTTTGCCAGAAGTTACGGACTGGCTGTGGAACGGGTCTTCCACTTCTCCGCCAGCCTGATTGCGGTGTTCGCCTCCCTCTGGGTTTCCGCTTTTGCCCTCACCACTCTGGACACCACCAACCGGATCGGACGCTTTGTGGTGAACGAACTGGCCGCTGAACTTCATCTTCCCATGCTGCAACGACTTTTTGCACATTCCCGGATGCTGGCATCCTTCACGGTGGGCGCCCTGGGAACCTGGCTGGCCTGGGGTGGGGGATGGCACCTGCTGTGGCCTGCCTTTGGGGGCGCCAATCAGATGCTTGCTTCCATTGCGCTGATGACCGTGGCCCTCTGGGTGGCACGGGATCTTCCCAGCACGCGGGGTTACCGGCTGGCTGTGCTCCTGCCCGCGCTGTTCCTCTGGGTGACCGTCACCGCCGCCCTGCTCTGGTATTTCATTGCGGTCCTTCCGGGGACCTTCGCGTCCCATCCGGGGCAGGCCGTGCTGCTGGGGGGAATCGTCGCGGTGGAATTGCTGCTGAATGTTATTCTTTTCCGGGAATTCCTGACCCACTCAGAAGGGTTGCGGCTGTTTCAGCGGTCGGTCACAGAAACGGGCTAAAGA
>JALUJC010000154.1 GCA_027053375.1 Caldifarciminota bacterium | reverse complement strand
GCTGAAAGGCACGGGAATCCCGCTGGTGGTGGATGCCTCAAGGATCGCTGAAAATGCCTATTTCATTCGCGAACGGGAGGAAGGCTACGCGCAATATGAGATCTCCGAGATTGTGCGGTTGCTTCTGGAGGCTGCAGATCTGGTGTTTATGAGTGCAAAAAAGGATGGTCTGGGCAACATCGGAGGCTGGCTGGCGACGGATCGGGAAGACTGGGCGCGGGAATTGCGGAATCTTCTGACGATCTTTGAGGGATTTCCCACCTACGGTGGGCTTTCCGGTCGGGATCTGGAGGCGGTGGCACGGGGACTGGAGGAGGTGGTGGATCTGCGGTATCTCACCCACCGGATCGGTCAGGTGCGAAGCCTTGCGGAACAGCTGAACAGCCTGGGTGTTCCCGTTTTGCTTCCGCCAGGTGGCCATGCGGTGTTCGTGGATGCGGCCTCTCTGTTTGCGCACCTGCCGGAAGATCAGTATCCCGGGCAGGCGCTGGTCTGGATGCTCTATCTGGTGGGAGGTGTACGTGCTGTGGAAGTGGGACGGTTGATGTTCGGGGAAGACACGGTTCGGGACTGGGTGCGTCTCGCCATCCCCCGCCGTGTCTATACCGATGCACATCTTGCGTTTGTGGTGGAAACCTTCCGGAGAATCCTGGAGGTTCGTGAACGGATCGGGGGTGTTCGGGTGGTGGAAGCACCGCGGTTCCTCCCCCATTTTCATGCTCATCTGGCGCCCGTGGCGTGGTCCCCGGAAGAAGTGGCACAACCTGTGGCGCTGGAGGTGGCGGGGTGAATGAACGCTCAACCCTGAGCCCCGAAGAACTGGGCGAAGGGTTGTATTATGGTTTCCTCCATCTCGTGGGCGAACATGCCCCTGCGCTGCGTGCGGCGTTTCAGGGGAGAACCCGGGATCTTCCCGAAAGACTGGACGATCGTCTCGCTGAAGAGATGCTGGTGCTGGGAATTCTGTTGATGATCTTTCACCTGGTGGCCAGCAATCTGGAGGAAGAGATTCGGGCGCGGGTTACGGAGCGTTTGCTGACCACCGTCCTGGAAAAATCCCCTGTGGACCCCGGGGAACGTCCTTTCCTTGCGGAAGAATTACAGGAGGGCATGGAGGCTTATCGGGAGGCCATTGTGCGCTGGATTGAGGAGGAGAAGGAGGGAGAAGTGGGACGCCGGTTTCTTGAGCGCCTTCCCCTCAAACGCCCCACGCGTCGGGAGATCCAGATGACCGAACTGTATCTGCTCCAGTATGCGGAGGTGTTGCGCGCATGGTTGCGCGCCATTCTGGACACCTTTACACTCAAGGCAGGAGAAACAACGAATGGCTGAATCGCGACGTGTGATTCATGTACCAGGAGATCGGCACATCTCCCATACGGCACTGTTCCTCGCAGCGCTCTCCCCTCAGGGTGGAGAACTCCGGCAGATTTCTCCTGCGCGGGACGTTCAGATCACCATGAGGTTTCTCCAGCAGCTCGGCATTCCTATGGAGCAGCGGGAAGGGTGCGTGCGAATCCTTCCACGACCTTCCCGGACGCTCCAGGAACCCCGGGATATCCTGCATGTACGGAATTCCTACCCCACAGCTGCGCTGGGCCTTGCCTTCCTGGCTGGACATGCCGTATCGGCGGTAATGGATGGGAATGCCACACTCAAAGAACGGGACTTCCGTGATCTGGTGAGGGCACTTTCGTTGATGGGCGCCATGATCATTGGGCGGGAACATAATCGGAGACTACCGCTCGCTGTTCAGGGTAGCACCCTGCAGGGGATGGTCTATGAACAGCTCAGCGTGGATGCTTATCTCAAATCCGCCATGATTCTTGCTGGATTAAATGCTTATGGAGAAACCCGCATCATGGAACACGTCAAGAGCTGGGACCACATGGAGCGCCTTCTTTTCTCCCTGGGACTGCCTCTGAGTCTGCAGGGTGCGCAGATGACGGTTCAACCTTCCATGGTCCCCTCACTGGAGCTGGACATTCCCGGGGACATCACCCTGGCCGCCCCCTTCCTGGTGGTGGGAGCCCTTCAGGATGCCCCCCCTCTGGTGATTGAAGGGGTGCATTTTAATCTGACACGCACCACCTTCCTGCGGGTACTGAAACGCATGCAGGTACAGCTTGAAATGGAGGTTTTTGAAGGGGAAGGTCCCGAAGCGGTGGGCAGGCTGACGGTGCATCCCTCTTCCCTCATCGGTGTCACGGTCCGGGAGAAGGAGACCCTTTTGCTGGAGGAAGAACTGCCTCTTCTTGTCTATCTGGGAACACGGAGCCGGGGCTTAACGGTGATTGAGGGCCTGAGCCGTTTGCCCTATCCCGCTCTTCTGCGCCTCCAGCGAACCGTGGACATTTTGCGTGACCACGGCGCCTGGATCACCCAGACCGCTTACCGCCTGGTGATTGAGGGACCCTCTTCGTTGTCCATGAACCGTGCCCCCGCCGCCTATCGAGATCCCTTTCTCGCCATGCTGTGGGCTGTGGTGTGGGCACTGGAGGGACGGGATCCCCGGGAGGTTTCCGGACAGATGGAGATTGAGCAGGTGTTTCCGGGTTTCTTGGAGACCCTTCAAACCATTCAAACAGGAGGCATGGCATGACCCCGGAGGATATCCGGTCCCTGGTCAAGGACGAGCGTGTCCAGATTCTCCGGCTCTGGTTCACCGACATCCTGGGGTTCGTTAAAGGATTCAATGTAGCGGTGGATGAGCTGGATCGGGTGCTGGAGGAGGGAATCGTCTTTGATGGCTCCAGCATTGAAGGGTTTGTGCGTATTGAAGAATCGGACCTGGTGGCTCGCCCGGATCTGGATGCGGTCTATCTCTGGCCCCCTGACTTTTCTGGAGAGCGCTCCCTGGTGTTTATCTGCGATATTTACACACCGGACGGACGCCCCTATGCGTCGGACCCCCGGCAGGTGTTGCGGCGTGCGATTGAACGCGCCCACAGCATGGGGTATGAGTACTATACCGGTCCCGAACTGGAGTTTTTCTATTTCCCCACGGCACAGAAACCGGAGGCGCTGGACGCCCAGGGATATTTCGACATTCTTCCCTTTGACGAAGCCACGCGGGCACGGTGGGAAACCTTCCGGATGCTGGAAGAGATGGGGATCCACTTGGAAGCCACCCACCATGAAGTGGCCACCAGCCAGCATGAGATTGATTTTCGTTATCAGAAGGCTCTGCGAATGGCGGATGTGGTTCAGATCACACGTCTGCTTGTTAAGGCTGTGGCGGAAAAACATGGGATTTACGCCACTTTCATGCCCAAGCCCATTTTCGGGATCAACGGTTCAGGGTTCCACGTCCACCAGTCGTTGTTTACGCTTAAACCGCATGAGAATGCTTTTTTTGACGAATCCGATCCCTATCAGCTATCCCCGGTTGGAAAACGCTTCCTGGCAGGACTTCTGCGTCACGCACGGGAAATTACGGCCATCACCAACCAGTGGGTGAACTCCTACAAACGTCTGGTGGTGGGGTATGAGGCGCCGGTGTACATCGCCTGGGGGCGTAAGAACCGTTCGGCGCTGGTTCGGGTTCCTGCGTTTAAGAAGGGGAAGGGGCGTTCCTGCCGGGTGGAATACCGTGCGCCC
>JALUJC010000153.1 GCA_027053375.1 Caldifarciminota bacterium | reverse complement strand
ACCACCACCACCGGATCGTTGACCGTCAGGCTGGTGTCCAGGATCCCCACCACGTGCCAGGCGCCTGGACCATCGTCCAGAACGGGAAGAAACTGCCCCGAAGGAAGCGATGCACTTTTCTGGAGATTGCCCTGAAGGTCGTAAACCTCCAGTTGCGAGGTGCCGCTGACCGGGTCCACACGGGTGATCCAGAGGGTCTGGGTGGCTGCATCATAAGCCAGCCCCCAGGGGACCGGTTGCCCCGGTGTGTAGGCAAGAGAAAACAGGGAAGAAACCTGACCGCTCCCCAGATCAAAGCGCTGCAGGTCATAGTTCTGATTCCCATGGAGAAGGAAGAAACGGGGGGCGGTGCCTTCCTGGGTAACTTCCAGATAGAACGTATCGGGGAGCGTCCAGCTTTCCACAATGCTGCCGAATACCGGAAGGGTGGAGAATTGCAGCGATGCGGAGTCGTTGGCGGGATCCTGATCCCCTGCGAGCAGGGTGGCCACGGAGAGATCAAAGATTCCCTGTGTTCCTGGAGAAAAATCCGGAAACAGCACGGTGTCCCGTGCACCAGCGGCCACCGAACGCGTGAGGGTCTGGTCATAGACCGTTTGACCGGTGGCGGTGTCCCGGATGACCACGTGAACCGGGATGCTGGCCGTGGAAGAAGACAGGTTGCGGATCACCACCTGGACCGGGACGGGGGGGGGGTTGTAGCCCGGCATGGGAGAAAGCACGGTTTCAACGGCAGCATCGGTCACACTGCCGGACTGGACCGTCACGGTGGCGTTGTCCAGGAGTACATAGAATCCGCGGCCGGTGTCCGTCGCAAACCGAACCATCAGTTGAAAGCTGTCACTGCCTGGTACAGGTTGAAACGGAAGGGTGTAGGTGCCGCTGATGGCCGAAAAAGGTGATCCGTCCAGAAGAATCCAGGTGCCCCACGATCCCGCGGTATGACTCCGAAGGAACACGCCCAGCGTATCGGTGGGCTGGGCACCGAAGTAGGCATAGTCCAGAATCAGGGTGTGTCCTGTATAGGCGGGATCGTTGGGAAGAACGGGGAAGATCAGCGAATCGTCGTAGGCGCTGGTGGTGTCGCTGGTGAGGAGGGACATCACAAAGTTGCCCGCGCCGGGAGGAAGAACGAAGTAATGGGTGGAGGAGTCCACAAACCAGGTGGGGTTCCCTCCTCCATTTCCCACCCTCCATCCCGTGGGGAGCACGCCCCCTTCAAAGTCTTCCTGCAGGAGTGTGAGTTGCGAAAACAGCACCATCACGGTCAACCAGGCCGTCATCCTCTGCCTCCCTTCCGGTTACTGGGTGGGGGTGTAGGTCTGATTGGCTTCTTTGAGCTTGAACTGCATGATATTGATGACATCAAAAACCCTCCAGCCCATGGCGCGGAATACCAGAAACGTGGCCAGCGCAATCAGACCGATAATCATGGCATATTCCACGGCCGTAGCGCCTTCGTCCTCATGAAGAAATTCCCGCAAAACGTCCATGGACGTGCCCTCCGTTTGTTTTCTATATACGGTGGAAGGTCCTGATTGTCAACCCCCCGACGGGTCTTTGCCTCCTGTTTTCGGGCGTTACAGAATGGATCCGGCATCAATTCGCCTGCTTACCTCTTTGCAGGACCCGTGTTTCCCACTATTGAGAATGGTGGTCCCGGAAGGGTGAACAGCTCCAGTGGCGTTTCCTTCCCCCGTATGGGGTAGGGGCCGAGGTCCACCACTTCCCGTGCACAGTGCGCGAAAGGTTTGCTGAAGAGAAGCCGTGTGCGGAAGTGTTTGTTCAGGGTCTCCATCCGGGAAGCTGTGTTCACCACGTCTCCGAATACGGAGTATTCCCGCCGTCTTTTTGACCCAAAATGTCCCACCAGACCTTCCCCCTGGTGAAGTGCAATTCCCACGTCCAGCCCATGCACGGTGACGAAGGGGAGCAGAGTCTGGAGAAGATCCAGAGCACAACGAAAAGCCACACAGCACTGGTCCGGAAGAGGATTGGGATCGCCGAAGACCACCAGGACACCATCACCGATGAATTTGCTTACGGTTCCCTGATGCCTGTGAACGGTCTCTGCCACCAGTGTATAGTACTGGTTTAAAAACTGTTCCACATCCGATGGGCGGGAGCGTTCAGTAAAGGCGGTGAATCCGCGCAGATCCACGAACATCACGGCCAGCTGACGTATCCTGGGCTGAAGGGCGTCCGGTGATGGGTGATGGAGCAGATCCCGAAGTACATTCCCTGAGACGTAAATCTGGAACATTTCCATCAGATGATGCCGTTCCTTCCAGTGCTGGATCCCACGGCGAAGTGCATCGGTCCCCAGCATGACCCCCACCAGCCCCAGGGGCCAGGCCTGGGGCCAGATCCAGTGGTAGAAATGGAAGGTGATGGCCTGAAAAATCAGGGAGGTGAGAAGATACACTGGCACCAGGCGTTTTCGGTACCCCACCAGGAAGAGGAGGAGAAGAATATGAAGAAAGAGAAGCGCATTCGGAGCGGAATTCCAGCCCCGACCTTCTCTTGCAAGATGAAGAGCCACGTGGGCGAGGATCCCTGGTACCGGTTTCCCATGGAGCACGATCCGATCGTTGAGCCCTTCTGCAGAGGCCCCGATCCAGACATATTTCTTGAAAAAGGTCTCTTCAGGAACCCGACCCTCCAGCACATCCAGAAGCGAAACCCGCAGCATATCATCGGCATTGAGATAGGGGAGAAAATCCGGGATGGGGGTGTTCGCCGGGAACGAATCACAGATGGCGAAGGGCTTTTGTCCACCGGAAGGCGCCAGCCGCAGGGGGAGGGGATGGCGAAGTGCGCCATCCGGATCCAGAAGGACCTCCACGAATCCCTTTTTCCATGGATTGTACAGGGGCAGCGTGCTGGAAGGTGTGTACTGAAGGGATGCAGGAGCCTTCAATGGAAATCCCAGGACGTGAAGGGCATGGGCCCGTGTCCAGTGGGCGGGTGGTGTGAGAACCCCTGTGGCAGGGAGGCAAAGCGGCAGGTGAAGTGCGCCAAATGCGCGGGCAACTTCGGGATCCTCGGGATGAGGATGAATGAACAGCACATCCAGCCACACATTCCTGGGGTGTGCGCCCTCAAGACGGCGAAACAACTGAATCCAGAGGTTCCGGTTCCAACGTGGAGGTTCACCGAGGTGCTGGATGGTGGGGTTGTCAATGTCAATCCAGATGTGTGGAAGGAGAGATGGGATGGATGCGGGATGGGTGCGAATCAGGAGGTCCTGAAGGTTTTCCTCAAGGGTCGCCGGGGGTACAGGAAACACCCATAACAGGAGGGTATAAATCCCCCCTGCAAACCATAAAAGGAGGCGATCGGATTTACTGAAGCCGGAGAACCTCAACAGGGATGCGAACGGGTGGGCTTTCCAGCCCCAGCGTATCCCGCGAGCGGATCTCCACGGTGAGGGAGCCCGGGGGAACCGGAATTGTGAGCGAACCAGACGGGGAGAGCAACGTATCCAGGAGAACATTCTCAGTATTCTGGATCAGAAGATGGAACCGATCTTCTGAACGTGCGAGGCGCCACTGAAGTGTGAGGGGGGCGGTGGAGCGACCAATGAGCAGAATCCGACGGGGAAGGGGGGAGAGGATGGGCGTTGGGG
>JALUJC010000152.1 GCA_027053375.1 Caldifarciminota bacterium | reverse complement strand
CGTATATACAGAAACGATGGAATTTCATAACAAGGAGGATGGTGGATGTCCGGATGTTTGCGTCAGATGGGGTGGCTCATGCTTGTCCTGTTCTTCCTGCCCGTGCGCTTGCAGGCCCTGACCTGGAGTCATGAAGCGGTCTATGATCAGCAATCTGGAGATCCAGGCATCCGTGTGGATTCCCGGGGAAACGTCCACATCAGCCTCTTTGATTACGGGGGGTACGATCTGATCTATGTCTATCGGTCCGGAGAATCCTGGATTGTGGAACACGTGGACACGGCAAGCACAACGAAATGCACATCTCTCTGGCTGGATTCCCATGACCGGCCTCACATCGCCTATGTGGACGGTGCCCAGGGGGTGTTGAAATACGCGCGCAAAACGGGAGATTCGTGGGCCATTGAACCCGTAGATACGGTGGGATCAGGATGTTCGGCGGTTTCTCTGGTGCTGGATGCCCGGGACAACCCCCATATTGCCTATCAGGACTACACGCATCGGGATCTGTTATATGCCTGGAAGTCCGGAGGTTCCTGGACAAAGGAGATTGTGGATTCGGGCGGAACGACCGGGCTGTACCCTTCCCTGGCGCTGGACTCCCTGGGGACCCCCCGCATTGCCTATTGGGACTCCACACTGAAATCTCTACAGTATGCCTATAAAAGTGTAGGTGTGGGGGCCTGGAACATGGATGTTGTGGACACCACGGTGGTGAGAGGAAAGATTGATCTGGAACTGGATGCAAGGGGAAATCCGCACATCGTGTACTGGGACTATACAAATTCCCAGGTGCGGTATGCTCATCAGCTTGAAGGGAGCATCACCTGGACTATTGACACAGTGGAAAGCATATCATACACGGTCGCCGTCAACACTGCCCTTGAACTGGATCCGTATGGCGATCCCGTGATTGCCTATGGTCTGGATGGGATGATCTATGCGATGCCGTCCCTCAGTGGCTGGTCCATTGATACCGTGGATGTGGCAAGGGGGTATGCAGGCGCTGCATTTGATCTGGCACTGGATGATCGGGGACAGCCCCATTTTGCCTATACGGAGAATCTCCATAAAGTTTTAAAGTACGCCACCACAGCCATCCGGCTTCTTTCACCACGTGGGGGAGAGGTCTGGCATCCCGGGGAACAGCGCACCGTGCGCTGGACGGGTGCGGGATTGGTGGACATTCTCTTTTCTTCAGATGGATCCACCTTCCAGACCCTGGCCTCCCGTGTGGGGGGCGGTTCGGCGCAGATCACGGTGCCCGGTGAGATCACTGAACATGCAAGGATCAAAATCACCGCCCGGGGGAGCACCGCCTGGGATATCTCCCCCGGCCCCATTGCCATCCGTCCCCCTCTTCCGTCTTCTATGTTCTATACCGAGACTGTGGATACCGCGGGGGATGAGGGGAAATACGCCTCCATTGCGGTGGATTCCCGCGGTGTCCCGCACATCGCCTATTACAACGCATCTTTTACAAGCCTTGCCTACGCGTCTCTGAAGGGAAGCAAGTGGGTCACCGAAAATCCGCATTTCAGTCTCACGTCGGATGTGGGGATGTATGCCTCGCTTGCGCTGGATTCCAGGGATCAACCCCACATTGCCTACTATGATAACTCCAGCCAGGATCTTCTGTACACCTACAAGTCGGGGGGATCCTGGCACTACGAGACCGTGGATTTCGGGGGGGATGTGGGGTCCCATCTTTCTCTGGCGCTGGATGATCGTGATCAGCCGCACATTGCCTACCATGACGCCACCTACGGGAGCCTGAAGTACGCCTACAAGCATCTGGGATCCTGGGTGAGCGAGACGGTGGACAACAGCAGCACCACCGTGGGCATGTACACTTCCATCGCCGTGGATGACGGGGGACGGGTTCACGTCAGTTATTACGATTTCACCAACGGTGACCTGAAGTATGCGGTGCGATCAGGCGGCAGCTGGCACATTGAAACCGTGGATGCCCATGGGGGGACCTACACCTCCATTTCCCTGGACGTGCGCGGGGAACCCCACATCAGCTATGTGGACCAGAATCTCCATCTTCGTTATGCCCACCGGGTGCTTGGAACCTGGGTTTCGGAGGTGGTGGATGATCAGGGGGTGGTGGGGTATTTCTCATCCCTTCAGGTGGGACGGGACGGGGTGCCCCGCATCGCCTATTACGACTGGACCAATGATGATCTGAAATATGCTTACAAAACCGGGAACACCTGGCACGTACAGACCCTGGACTCCCAGGGAATTGTCGGGAATTACACCTCGCTGGCGCTGGATGCCCTGGGCAATCCTCACATTGCCTATTACGACGGCAGCAATACCGATCTGAAGTACGCCTCACCGGCGCTCCGTTTGCGGTCCCCGCTCGGCGGAGAGACATGGGATGTGGGTGCGCTGGCGACCCTGAAATGGAACGGACCACAGACGGTGGATGTGTACCTGTCCACCCAGGGTGGGGATGCATGGCAGCTGTTGCTTTCCGGGGTACGTGGTGAAGCCCTGGGGGATACCTGGAAAACTTCTTTCCGGGTTCCTCACCTTCCGACACGGTATGCACGGTTGAAACTGGTGTATGGAGGATTTCAGCCGGGTGTGGGGGTTAATGAGACCGAATCCGACAGTTTCTTTACCATCCGTGCCAGCGTGGTGCTGTTACAACTCCAGGCGGAAATGCAGGACAACGGGAACGTCCGGTTGCGCTGGAAAACCCTGCCGGGGCCGGAACGTCTTGCAGGATATGTGGTGTATCGATTGAAGATGGATGGGAGCGAGGAAAAGGTGAACCTGAGTCCTGTGCAGGACACGGTGATGGAAGACCGCCTGCGTTCGGATGTGCGCGGATATGCGTTAAGCGCGGTGAATGGACTGGGTCGGGAAATCCGTGTGGGGGAGGTGGATGTGGTCACCCGGCCGCTGAGCATGGAACAGACACGCCAGGAATTCTGGGTAAACTTCTATGTCCCGGATCTTCTTCCCGGTCAAAAAGTCCCCGTGACCCTCCGGTTGCTGGATGCCACCGGTCGGGAGATTGAACGGGTGGTTCAGGGGCGCTTTGCTCCCGGGTATCACCGGGTGCGCCTGAACAGGAACCGGGTGCCTGTGGGCGTCTATTTTCTGCATCTGGAGGGACCGGACGGTTACCGGAAACAGATCCGTGTGTTCCTTGCCCATTGAGGTGTGTCCATGGGTGGCTGGAGAAGAAGGAAGGAAATCCTCGGAGATGCAGTGCGAGGCCTGCGAACCGCAGGCCTCGCACTGCTCCTTGTCGCGCCTCTCCAGGCCTATCTGGATCTGGTGACCGCCAGCGGAGAGATCTGGAGAACGCACAATGGAACCACCTGGGCACGCATTGCGCAGCTGGGTGGGGGAGAACCCGTGGGGTATCTCACCAAACCTGGCAGTTACATCCTGTTGAGGGATGGGCAGTTGCTGTCATCCAGCAACGCGGGGACCACATGGGTGTCGGTGCACGCGTACCCCTTTCTGGACGGTGTAGCACTGCGTTATGACAATGTGCAGGCACAGTTTTTTGCCCTGACCCGTTCGGGCGTGGTGTACCGCGGAACGAGCGTCGGCGGCATGGTCCCGGTGGGTCAGGTCCCCCTGAACGATGCGGTGGATCTCTGGATTCGGTCAGGTGTGCCCTCCTCCATATGGGTCATGGGTGCGCGCGGGGATGTGTATCGTTCCACGGATCAGGGTGCCACATGGCAGGGGATGGGCAATGTGGGCAGCGGGTCTGTGGTTGCGATGACCGGTGTGGGGGATACGCTCTATGCGTTGACCTGGTATGGCGATGTGGTGCGTTCTGTGGATTCCGGGCGAACCTGGACAGGCTGGAAAGTGCTTTCTCAGCTGGGTGCCGTGGATCTTCAGACGGGAGGTTCCGGGGAACTCTACGCGGTGACCGATGCCGGAGATCTTGCAATGTATCAGTGGAATCCAGGGAACTGGCAGTGGGTCGGTACGCTTTCCCAGCTGGGTGTTCGGGTGATCGCCACAGGTGGACTGGTCACCTTTGAGGCGGAAGGCACGGGAACGCCCCGGAAACCTCAGGTCCGGCTTCGGTATATTGCAGGAGAAGTCTTGATGGAGGGGGCACCTCCGGGTGCACATTATGAAGTGTGGACCGTAAACGGGCGGCGTGTATGCACGGGAAAGGTGACCGGATCCCGCATGCACCTGTCCTGCCCGGTGCGGGTTCGGGGGATTCTTCGTGTGGGATCCTGGCGTTTCCCGCTCATAGGAAAGTAGCGCAGGGACCAGATTCGCAGGGTGAGCCCCGGAGAATGTTGAATCTCCCTCTTTCGGGGTCCAGGCCTCAGAAAATAAACGGAAACTTGAATCCGCCGGCTCCCGTGTGACGAAGTTCACATATGCTCCGGCCGGGGACGCGTATACTTGACTCATGAAGGATACATTTGATACCTTCGGGAGTCCCCGGCACATCCTGTGGAGGCGACCTCCCGGAGCGTATCCAGAACACCGGGAGGTGCCCGATGATCCATGGCAGTTTGCTCCTGCTGGCCTTTCTTGGGCCAGCCCAGGCATTGTTCCTTCCTGAGGATGGTCCCACCCCTGCATTTCGCTCCGTTTCCGGAGGTGTGGTGCTGGATGCGGAAGGTATGCGCGTGGGGGATGTGCGCGTTCGTTTTACCCCAACGACGTCGCCCTATGGTGTACAGCAGGAAGGATCGTTTCGCTTTGTGGGACGCGGGAAGGTACGCACCCTGCCTTCCTACCGTGCGGTGATGTGGCGCGCAGCGGGGGAAACCGTGAAGGTTACAGGAATGGCGGCAGGATCCCTGGAAATCCAGTTCCTGCTGGATCCCGGGAATGCTCCGGATGCAGCATTCCTTTCGGTGGACCGTGGCCGATTCGTTTCTACACCCAACGGCATCGCACTGGTCCATCACCGGGACACCCTGCTGAGACTCACGGATTTTCGCGCCTATCAGGGGATCGAAGAAAAGACCCTCTATGTGCATGTGGAGAGCCAGAAGGTGCGTTTTGACGTTCCGGCTTATGACCCGACCCTTCCGCTGGTGATTGACCCCATCACTGCGGTGATCACCGGATCGGACACGGTGGAGGTGCGGGATGTGAAGGTCTCGGTGGATGGCAACAGCGTGTATGCTGCGGGTGTGGTGTACAGCTACCCCGACGTGAATTTTTCTGTGAACCCTGTTCTGTCGGGGACGTCCAATTCGCCAGGGTGCGGTCCACCCTGCACGGATGCATTTATCACACACCTGAGCGCGGATCTGAGCACGCATTACCAGACCGTGGTGCTGGCCAGTTCTTTTCAGGACGAAGCCATGGATCTTGCGGTGGAGAGCACCTTCGTGGCGGTGGCGGGGTGGTCTGCCTATTCCTATAACTTTGCGGCCAGCCGGACCGTATGGGGCACACAGGGGGGACCGGATGCCTTTGTGGTGGTGATGGATTCCGCGCTGTCCCAGGTTCTCCACACCTTCATTGTGGCCACCCCCGACTCCGACCAGTTCTGGGCCGTGGACTTTGACGAATACGCCCATGTGTATGCCGGGGGATTTACACGGGACGGCAACAATGTTCCCGCGTCCGTGGCGCCCAACATCTTCGGTACGGTAAGTGGAAGAGACGGACTGATCGCCATGTTTTCCATGGATCCCGCCCCCACCCTGATGAGCTCGGCAGTACTGGCGGGGACCACCGGGACCGACGAGGAAGTGGATGACCTCCTTCAGGAACCCGCGGGCGGGGCACTCTACGCCACCGGTCAGACCACGGCAGGTGCGGCGTTTGCGGGGGGAGGCGGCACCACATACGGGTCCCTGGGATCCCGGGATGCCTTTATTACCAGCCATTTCAATGCACTGGTGGGTCTTTCAGCGGTGGTTTTTGGAACGGGCGCGGACGAATACAGCCGGCGCATCGCCGCTTCTCCAGGATGGAGCCGGATTTATGTGGCGGGGTACACCTCCGATGCCCTGTCTTTTCAGACCGATTTCTCCCCGGTGATCCACGGTCCGGCCCCCACAGGGTTCGGTGCCTCCTTTGTGGTCCGGGGATATGCGGCACTGAATCCCGATACGGTGGCGCTGGTCACGGGGGCCAGTGGCAACGGCGCCACCGGACTGGTGGTGACGGCCGATCGGGTGGCGCTCGCAGGCAAAGTGTACAACCCCCAGACCTTTGCGCCTGCCCGTCAGATCTACGGCGCCCTGGGGGGACCGGATGCATATCTCACCGTGCTGGATACGTCTTTGACCCTGCACCTCGGTTCGGCGGTTCTGGCCTCCTCGGGGCTGGATCAGGCCTACGGTCTGGATCTTTCCTCCCAGGGTTTTGTGGTGGGGGGGTTTACGGGTGCACCTTCCAACTTTGCGGAGAATCCGCCCTCCTATTTCTATGGGAATGGAAACACGGGCAGACGGGGGTTTGTCTCTCTGATTCCCGGCGCCCAGGTGGGGGTGCGTGAACCGTCCGGGCAGGGCACGACAACAGCGCGCCGTGTGCGGGTGCGCGTGGTGGATCGTGTTCTGTGGATCACCACACCGGAAGCCGGGTATCTGGCCCTGGAGGTGGTGGATCAGGGCGGACGTGTGCGCCTGCGCCGCATTCGGGGCTATATGCCTGCCGGAACCTATCGGGAGGCGCTGCGTCTGCCCCCCGGCACCTATCTTCTCCGTCTGCGCAGCGGCGACCACGTGGGGACCCGCAAGCTGCTGATTCCCTGAGGATTGCTGCGTATGCAACATGCGGGGGGCCGTAAATCGGCCCCCCGCTGCGTTTCTCCGCCTACCGCGGAAGGTACAGAACTTTTCTCTGAATCTGCCGGTGTCCGTCCGACAGACGCAGGAAGTACACGCCGGCCGGAAGGACAGGCAACCGCAGCCGGTGAACGCCCGCTCCCATCTCCCGCGTGACCTGATAGCGCTGACGCCCCAGGAGATCCTCCATCACCAGATACACCCGTGCCCGTCGGGGAAGCACCAGTTGCAGAGCCGAACCCCGGAAGTTCAGTGCAAAACGCGGAGCGGTGCCGGCTTCCGTCACCGGTGTTGTGGGATGGGGCGTGAAATAGATCCCGTGCCCCGCCGTGATGGGATAGGCATGGGGATGATAGGTCCCGTTGCTGAGCACCTGGATGCCATCCGTCTCCGCGTTGTTCTCAATCCCCACCGTGACCGAACTCCCGAGATAACTGGCCGAGGGTGTGTCCCGATAGAGGAAAACCAGGGAGGAGTCCCCGAAACGCAGCCAGAGCTGGAAACTCACCGTGTCGTTCACGCTTCCATACCGTCCCACGTGGCTCCACTCCACCACCAGGGTGGAGTCCGCGGCGCGATAGAAGGTGTAAATCCCGCCGTCCCCGCCGTAGTTTCCGAACTTGAGGTCCTTCCACAGCACGGCGATCACGCTCTTTCCGTCGGCGGTGGGAATGGGATCGGGCAGATAATCCGCGGTGCCCGGGTCGCTTCCCGGGGAGGCCCAGCCGTTGGTGGACACCCAGAGGGTGTCAAACAGGGTGCCGTCGTAATAAAACGGCTGCGGCAGAGGGATGGGGCCCCGTCCATCATCCCCCGTGCCGGAGGTGAGGCTGACCAGGGTCCCGCTGCCGCCGCGGGCCGGATCGATCTCCTGCCACACCAGCGCGGGCATCCAGAGATCCGTGGAGTCGCCGGGTTCAATTCCGGTGTAGCCCATCCCCACCATCAGGCTCTCCGGTCCCCCGGGCGAGGGCGGGGTGAGGTCGTTCGCCAGCGCCCAGGTGAGCATCAGCGTGTCCGCGTTCACCGGTGAGGTCACGATCACCCGCAGTCTGAGGGTCTCTCCGGGGGTACCGGTGGAGTCCAGCGACAGGGAAAAGGAGAGAGAATCCCGGGCGTTGTCGCCCAGGGAGGGCAGGGTATCCGTGCTGTTTGCGAAGGTGAGGGCCGTACACAGACCGTTCCCGATGTCCACGCAGAAAACCTCCCCGGTTACCGGTCCCGTGGCCGTGCCGGCGTTGTGGATATACGCCCGGAGGGTTACCGAGGGATCGCCCGCAGCGCCCGGCTGGTTGTCCCCTCCGTCCAGCCAGCGTCCGGAGTCCGCCACCACCGGTCCTCCTGAAGGGGGCACATCGTTCACCAGCACCCAGGAAGTCACCAGGGTGTCCTCCGCAAAAGGCGAATGCACCACCACCTGGAGGTGCAGGGTGTCTCCCGCCCGACCGGTGGAATCCAGAGAAAGGGCAAAGTTGAGCTGACCGGCCGCCCCGCTGTCCAGGATGCCCAGGGTGTCCACCGATCGGGAGAAATGCACCGCCGCACACAGGCCTGTTCCCTGATCCAGGCAGGAGGCGGTGCCCCAGACCGGGCCCGTGGGATCCCCGGCGTTGTGGACATAGGCCCGCAGGGTGACGGAAGGGTCGCCCCCCGCGCCGGGGGCCCCGTTGTTTCCGTCCAGCCACCGGGCGGAATCAGCCACCACCGCATAGGTCCCGCCTCCCTGAGGGACGAAACGGATGGCCCGCTGGTCTCCGAGAGGATAGACAAAGGGTTTGTAGGTCACCTGTCCACCCCAGGAGGTCATGGCGGCCAGGGTGAGCCCGTTCTGCCCCGTGGCGTCCTGATAGCCCACGTCCCCCACATTGGGAAAGGCGCTCAGAGTGAGATACTGGAACCGTACCTCGTCATCCGCGGGGTCGGTGGTGTCCCCGTAATCCAGCACCACCTCAAAAGCGTAACCGGTTTCATACCATTCCAGCACCCAGCGACCCGGTTCGCTCAGCACATAGGCCGAGGCATAGGTGTGATAGGGGGCATACAGCACATGGAAAAGGGGCACCGGATCCCCATTGGGGAGGGTGTCCCCCACGTTGGGAGAAGTGCCCGTCCCCAGGATCACCCATCCCTTGCCGCCCACCCGGACACTGTCATACTGGATGCCCTTCAGAGTGAAGGGCCGGGGCAGGGCCAGGAGGGCTTCCCCGCTGGAGAAGGCAACCGGGGTCCCCAGGGTGCGGGCATCCACCCAGGAGAAGAGAGGGCGCTGCGCGTAATGGTCGTCCGTGTCGTCATAGATATCAAACACCGGCGTGTTCCCCACCTGCGGAATCACGTGAAGCACGGTGTCGGTGAGATCAAAGGTGTCGGCCAGGCCTTCCTTCAGCCAGAGGTGAAAGGAATCCCCGCCGGCGCCCAGGGTGGCGCCATAGGCGAGGGTAAAGGTGTCGCCAGGAAGAAGCCCGGTTTGCTGGATCAGCGAGTCCAGGAGGGTGAGTTCCGTGCACTGCGTGCAGGAAAGATAGAGATTCAGATCCCCCTGGCCTCCCTCCACGTGGCCGTGCCAGCGGATGGCCAGACTTCCCGTGGCTGGATCGCCCTCCGTGTTGGGCAGGCGATCGCCCCCGTCGTCCCAGGTGAGGCTGTCCACCACGAAATAGGGCAGAAGGTGATAGCGGGCCACGCTGGCCACCCGGGTGGAGGAATAGGTTCGCCCCACCACCAGCATCTCGCTTCCCATGGCGTCCACCCCCAGGGCTCCCTCCCCCACGGGGCCGTAGGTGAAATTGTGAAACAGCTTTCGTCCCGATGGGGCGAGGGCCAGGAGGAATCCACTGGTGTCGTAAAGACCGAAGTCCTCTCCCGCCAGGAAGAGGTTTCCGAAGGTGTCCACCGCTGCGTCGTGAAGAGCAATGCCGGAATAGGACGTGCGGTCCCAGAGAAACTGCCCCGCGGTGTTGAGGGCGATGGCATACACCGGATAGGTGTGGTCGTCACCGGCGTTCCCCGCTGCATAGATCAGACTGTCTCTCACGGCGAAAGCACGGATGCGGGAATCCGAGGGATGGAGATAGTCCCACAGGATCTGACCGTTGAGGTCCAGGGCCGTGGCGAACATCCGGTAGGTCAGCGCCCCGTCCCATTCGGCCCCCACCACCACCAGATTTCCTGCACCGTCCAGGGCGATGCCCAGCACGTTCTCCTCCACCCGTACCACGTGACCCAGGGAACGCTTCCAGACAGGATTCCCGGAAGCCGAGAGGCGATACACATAAGCGGTGTCGCGAAATACGGCCGCCACAGCCACGTCCCCCCCGGGCAGGCACACCACACCCTTTGCGGCGTTGGTGGCTGTGGAGGTGTCCACAAACTCCCAGTTCACCCCACCCGACACAGCGTCCAGTCCCACCACCAGCAGGGTGTCTTTCAGGCTGGTGCGCACCAGGCCGACCGCCACCACCTGACCGTTGCACTCCACCGCACCGAAGGCGGCGTCATTGTCTCCTCCATACACGGTGGCCGCCGGCCGCACATAGCTCCACAGACCCACCCCCGGAGGGCTGATCATTTCCACCGCAAAATGGATGTTGGTTCCGTCGTCATAGGCACCCGCCACCAGCACGCTGCCGCCGGGGATCCGCAGGTCGTGCACCTGGCTGACCTGCACGCTGTTGTAGGACCACCACTCGCTGCCGTTTGTGGTATCCAGCGACGCCACATACCCGGGACCCGCCACATACACTGAACCGTAGGCGTAGCGGACCTTTTCATACCGTGGCACAGCGCCGTTCTGCTGGTGCCACACCAGTTCCTGAGCCTGGAGGGAGAATGCGCCGAGCATTCCCGCCAGCACCCACATCACACGCTTCATCCCGTGCCTCCTTTTTCCGGGAGTATAACGCCCCCCGGGAGACGCATCAACCACGGATGTCGCGTTGCACCACATGCTGACCCGTCCGGGGTGGGGCAGGCAGGAACGGCGTGGTGGACATCACCGCAAGATCGTCCAGCAACACCACAGGAAAAGATGGGGATTCTTTGCACCATCCCCGGTCGGCCGCGCTCGCGGCTCAATCGGTGGGCAAAAAACACCCGCCTCAACCACCTGCGGGCCTCTAGAAGGATCCCGGGATGGGGCCATCCCGTCACCGGATGGATCCGGAGCCCTTCGTCGTGATCCAGCTGTCCGGCAATCCGTTGACTTCCCCGGGAGGGCATGGGCTCTTTCCAGGTCCGCACTTTCTGCACCCCTACCTGCAGAGTTTTCGGGACGATGGATGAGGCTTCCGGCTGCGGGGATACAGCCCCTTTTCCCCCTTTTTCATCCATCTCCGTACCATTCTTCTGTACGGTGTTCCGGGACATGCAGCGCCTTTCTATGGTTTCCCTGATAC
>JALUJC010000151.1:1060-3661 GCA_027053375.1 Caldifarciminota bacterium | reverse complement strand
TTCGTACACCGTGAGTTTTCGAAAGATGGAAGGTTCCTGGGGGAGATAGCCCATCCCTGCCCGGGCACGCCGATACATGGGCCACCGGGTGATGTCTTCCTCTCCCAGATAGATCCGCCCCTGATTGGGACGGATGACGCCCATGATCATGTAAAACGTGGTGGTTTTCCCTGCACCGTTGGGACCCAGCAACCCCACCACCTCCCCGGTTCGGAGGGTGAGGTTCACCCCGCGAACCACCGTGCGTCGGCGGTATCGCTTCACCAGGCCCTCGGCTTTCAGGGTGAGGACGTCTTCAGCCATCCGGTCACGCCTCCGTGGGCTTCCATTTGCCGAACCTCTCCATCCTCCGTCCATTCAATCCGAACGCGATCCGCCTCAAGGGTCAGGGAATCCGCATCCGTCTGGATGTGAACGGCCCCGAACCCCTGGAGTTGTTTGAGGGAGCGGGCATCCAGTTCAAATCGCAACGTGTCCGCATCCATCCGATACCGACCCCCTGCAAACAACGCGGGAGCTCCGGAGAGCATCCCTTTTCTGGTTTCTGTGCGGTAGT
Source organism: Caldifarciminota bacterium (assembly GCA_027053375.1). Classification (GTDB taxonomy): domain Bacteria; phylum Hydrothermota; class Hydrothermia; order S141-80; family S141-80; genus JALUJC01. The sequence goes on along the minus strand of JALUJC010000151.1, from coordinate 3,105 downwards.
CCAGGTGATCTCCCGCACCGGTCCCGCGGGCATGCCAAAGTTCCACCTTCCCATGCGCCTGCAGGGCACCTTTCATCAATCGCAGGGTATCCGCCAGCAAACGGAGCGATGGAGTATCCTGCAAAATCAGCAAGGGTTCCGGATAAGGAAGGAGGGTGAGGGTATCCTGCACCCAGATTGCACGTTGGGCATGGGCCACCGTACGCTGCTCACCTCCGCCCCGCACCTCCACACCTCCGTCCAGCCAGCTCCGTTCCCGGGTATACCGCACACACCCGGCCATGACCGTATCCCTGGCTCGTGTAAACACCACATGTCCCACAAACAACAGCGGGGGATCCTGTCCGGGGAGAAGATACAGGCTGTCTGCACGGGTCTGAAGGGAATCCTGGCGAAGCACGACCTCCCCGCCTATCCGGGAGATCCCCTCTCCTTCCGGGAACTGCGCACCCCGGGCTTCCAGAACGAAACGTTCCCCCTCCGCCCGGAAAGGAGAACGGATAACCACCCAGGTCTGTCCATGGCGCCGGATCAGACGGAGGTCACGGGTTTCCAGTTTTCCAAGATCCTGGAACTGAGGTGGGAGCTGGAGAAAAAGCCATCCAATGGACAGGAGGATCAATAGTCCTCGTCCTCCTCGTCTTCCAGAAAGCGATCCTCAATGGCACGCCAGATCCGGGTGGCCTGTTGCTTGAGCTCATCCAGGGTTCCGTTGTTTTCAAGCACATAATCCACCCGCGGGATCTTGTCCTCATCCGGAATCTGACTCTGGAGAACCGCTTCCGCAAGTTCTTTGCTGTATCCCGAGCGTTCCATCAAACGCTTCAACAGCACCTCCCTGGGTGCGGTCACCAGGATTAACACATCAAAATGATCTTCAATTTTATACTCAAATATCAGGGGTGCGTCGACCACAATGGGACCGGGAGGGGCTTTTTCCACCTCCTGCAGGATACGGCGCAGGATATCCGGCCCCACCAGCTGGTTCAGTTCCTCCTGACGCCCTCCCAGAAAAACGGCCTCTGCAAGCCTGGTTCGATCCAGACCCTGGTCCGTCAGGATTTCGCTGCCAAAGGTTTCCACCACCTCCCGGATCTTTTGCTGGAGGACTTCTCTGGCAATCTCGTCCGCGACGATCACCCGGGCGCCGAAGCTCCCGAAGAGCCGTGCCACCGTGGTTTTGCCGCTACCCGCATTCCCGGTGATGCCGATCATCACCTTGTCCTGCCTCATGGGGTTTCTTCCTCCTCCTCTTTCAGGGTTCGTTGTCGGAGTTTGCGTTCCAGTCGTGCACGCATGGAAGGGTCAGCCTGACGCAGGGCGCGTCGCCATGCATTCTTTGCACGTTCAGGCTCATCCATGCGCCAGTAGAGGTCCCCAAGATGTTCAAGGATCTCCGGATCATCCCCCCCTCCAATATCCAGCGCCTGCTCCAGATATTTCTTTGCACGCGTCAGATCCCCTTTCAAAAAATAGTACCAGCCCATGGAATCCAGATAGGAGGGCACATCGGGTTGGAGCTGAAGGGCTTTACGAATCCGCTCTCCGGCACGCTCCAGATCTTCGCCCAGCTGAAGCATGAGGTATCCGGAATTGTTAAGGTAGGTGGGGTTCAGCGAATCCCGTTGCAGCAGGGTATCGTACTCCTGAAGCGCCTCATGCCCGCGCCCGAGATCCGTGAGCACCAGTGCACGAAGGAAACGGATGGAGGGATCCTCCGGATGAACCACCTTGAGCTGATCCAGTAGACGCAGTGCGTGCTGCAGTTTTCCCTGCTGGGCAAGAATCCGTGCCTGCTCCCGCGCAAGGCGGGGGTCCTTTCGGAAGCGGTACGCCCGACCCAGTATCTGTACCGCCCGGGAAGGGGCGCCACTCTCCTCCAGCGCCTGTGCGCGCAGCAACAACTCCTCCACAGAAAGGAAATCGGGGGCAATTCCGGTAAAAACCTCCGCTGCCTTCCGGGGTTTTCCAAGGTTGAGATACAGAAGCGCCAGGTTTTCTCTCGCCTGCCGGCGTGCTTCCCGGGTTTTTGCAAAATCCAGGGC
>JALUJC010000151.1:0-1050 GCA_027053375.1 Caldifarciminota bacterium | reverse complement strand
ATCCAAGGGGGACCAGTGCACGCGAGGGCTGGTTGTTGCCGAGATAGGCCTGTGCAAGCAACTTCTGAACAGGGGCATTCAGAGGATTGAGATCCCGGAGGAACAGTAGATGGGGGATGGCCTCGTCGTACCGTTGCATCCGGAGGAGGAGGGTGGCCACCTTCAGGGTTACCTGCGGATCCTGCCCCCCCTTACGAAGCACGTTCTGATAAAACACCAGCGCCTTCTCCAGATCCCCCCGCTGCTCGGCGATCATCCCCAGGCCACGGTCCGCCAGGGCGGTATCCCCCAGAGACTTCACCCGCTGGAAGATGGAATCCGCCCTGTCCAGTGCACCAAGGTGAAGCAACACAAAACCATAATAGCCCAGCAATTCCGTACTGTCCGGGGTCAGCTGAAGGGCCTTTTCATAGAACAGCCGGGCCGAATCGTAGACATCAAGATTCTGATACACGCTGCCCATAAGCGCCAGAAGGTCGGCATCCTGGGTGTTCAGAACACGCCGGGCATGCTGCGAAATCCAGGCACGATCTCCGAGCATATAGGCAGCCCGCAGGGAGCGATCCAGGGAGAGGGAATCCAGTTCGTTGCGCTGGTCCAGCCACTTCGCCCACTGGAGCACCACGGGATAACGTCGTGCATCAAAGGCTGCCTGGATCAGAATTCTCACGAGATCGGGATCTTTCGTTTCCCGGATCCCCTTTTCTAGAATCTGTGCGCCACGTTCCCATTCTCCGGCAGAAAACGCTAGCTCCGCTTCCAGCTGATAGGTCAGCGGGTTCGCGCTCAGAAGGGTGATCCACAAAAGCAGCATCATGAAGATTGAAAACTTGTTCGGCTCATACGGGCAAGCCAGAAGGTATCCGACAGATCCGTACCCAGCACACCTGCCGTACGCTCTCTCAATGTTCGCTGTGCAAGCTCTGCCAGGCCCCACCAGAGATCCGAGGTGGGGTGAAGGGAAGCAATCCGGGTATAGGTCTTGCGCTTCCAGGTATACCGAAGGGAGAAAGACGTATCCCGAGCCTGGGCCCGTATCATATCCCACAT